>DATDEG010000171.1:0-1742 GCA_036523465.1 bacterium | reverse complement strand
CGAGGTCGCCCGCCGGCACGTAAGGCGGGTTCGCCGCGATCACGTCGACCCGTCCATGAAGGTCAAGCTCTTCGAGCGGTCCCAGGAGGTCTCCGTCGAGGAAGCGGACCCGGTCGGCCACGCCGTTCCTCCGGGCGTTCTCCCGGGCGATGTCCAGTGCCGGCACCGACCGGTCCGTGGCGAAGAGCAATGCCTTCGGCAGCTCCTTCGCCAGGCTTATCGCGATGCATCCTGATCCGGTGCAGAGATCGATGATGACCGGTGCGGGAATATTGCGCGCCGCCTTGGTCGCCGATTCGACCAACAGTTCCGTTTCGGGCCGCGGGATGAGTACGTCCCGCGTCACGGTGAAGGGCAGGCCCCAGAACTCCTGGGTGCCGGTGATGTACTGGAGCGGTTCGCGCACGGCGCGGCGGTCAATGCTCTTTTCGTAGGACCGATGAGACTGACCGTTGAGCTCGTCCTTGCCGTGAACGAGGACCCACGCGCGGTCCCTCCCCAGGGCATCGCACAGGAGGACCTCGGCGTCCCGGCGTGCGTCCGGGATCTGGTGCGCCGCCAGCCGCGCGGCGGCCTTCTGTATCGCCTCAGCGATGGTCGTCACTGAATTACCGAAGGAAGGAAGAGCAGAATGTAAGAGGGTAAGAGATGATTCGATCACGAGTGCATTTTTTCTTACCTTCCTACCCTCCTACCTTCTCATAGATTTTTCAGCCGTTCAGCATTGTCGTGGGCGGTCAGGGCGTCGATAAACTCATCGATGTCCCCGTCCATGACCGAGTCGATCTTATAGAGCGACAGTCCGACGCGGTGGTCCGTCACCCGGCTCTGGGGGAAGTTGTACGTGCGGATCTTCTCGCTCCGGTCGCCGGTGCCCACCTGGGCCTTGCGGTCCTTGGCGGCCTCGGCATCCTGCCGCTCCCGCTCCTTTTCGAGCAGGCGCGAGCGCAGGATCTTCATGGCCTTCTCGCGGTTCTTGAGCTGCGACCGCTCGTCCTGGCAGGCGACCACCTCGCCCGTGGGGATGTGGGTGATGCGGACTGCGGAGTAGGTCGTGTTCACGCTCTGGCCGCCCGGCCCGGAGGAGCAGTAGGTGTCGATCCTGAGGTCCTTCTGCTCGATCTGGACGTCCACGTCCTCGGCCTCGGGGATCACCGCGACGGTCACGGTGGAGGTGTGGATCCTGCCGCCGGACTCGGTGGCAGGTACGCGCTGCACCCGGTGCACGCCGCTCTCGTATTTGAGCCGGCTGAACACGCCCTTGCCCTGGATCTGGGCGATGATCTCCTTGGCGCCGCCCACGCCCGTGGTGCTCATGTCGAGGAGCGTCAATTTCCAGCGTTTTTTCTCAGTGTAGCGTGTGTACATACGGAAGAGCTCGGCCGCAAACAATCCGGCCTCGTCGCCGCCTGCACCCGCCCGGATCTCCAGGAAGATGTTCTTCTCGTCCCGCGGGTCCTTCGGCACGAGCATGAGCCGGAGGTCCTGTTCCATCTGCTGGTTCTTCGGCCCGAGTTCCTTCAGCTCCAGGTCGGCCATCTGGCGCATCTCGGCATCAGCGGACTTGTCCTGGCTGATCTCCTCGGCCTCCTTGATCTGGCGGAGGACATCGTTGTAGGCGCGGTAGTGCTGGACGACCTCCTCGATGTCCGACCGTTCCTTGGAATATTTCTGGTACTTCTGGTGGTCTGCGGCGACGGAGGGGTCGGCCAGGAGGCGCGTCAGTTCGTCGTATTTTTCGG
>DATDEG010000170.1:0-18391 GCA_036523465.1 bacterium | reverse complement strand
CGCGCGTCCCCCCTCAGGCTGTGGGATCCACTCGCGACGCAGGCGCCTGTCTCCTGAGGCGGAAGATGGACCTCATGCCCGTCTCTCCACCCCTCATCGCGGTGACCATCGGCGATCCCGCGGGGATCGGTCCCGAGATCGTGGCCCGGGCCGTCGCTGATTCATCTGTGCGGGAATCGGCGTCGCCCCTCGTCATCGGCGATCGGACGCGCCTCGCCGAAGCCGCCCGGATCTGCGGGATCGGCCCTCCTATGGCGTACGGGGTCCCCCTTATCGATCTCGCCAACGTCCCGCCTGACTTGGCTTGGGGACGCATCCAAACCGAGGCGGGCCGCGCGGCCGGCCAGTACATCGAGCGGGCGGTGGACGAAGCCCTGGCCGGGCGCGTCCAGGCGGTGGCGACCGCGCCGCTCAACAAGGAAGCGTTGTGGGAAGCCCGCTATCCGTATCCCGGGCACACGGAGATGTTCGGCGCGTTGTGCGGCGTGGCCGATCCGCTGACGATGTTCCAGGTGCGCGGCATGCGGATCTTCTTCCTCAGCCGGCACCTCCCGCTGCGCGAGGCGATCGGCCGGGTGACGCGCGACCGCATCGCCGAGATGCTGCCGCGGATCGCCGGAGAACTGCGGGGTCTGGGGATGGAGAGACCGAGGATCGCCGTGGCCGGCCTGAATCCGCACGCCGGCGAGGGAGGAGCGATGGGCCGCGAAGATCAGGATGAGATCGCGCCCGCGGTGGCGGACGCCAGGAACGCCGGCCTGACTGTTACCGGTCCGGTTCCCGCGGACTCGGTTTTCGCGCACGCGCTGGAGGGTCGCTACGACGCGGTCCTGTCCCTCTTCCATGATCAGGGCCACATCGCGGCGAAGACGGTGGATTTCCACGGCACAGTGAGCGTCACCCTCGGGCTGCCGTTCATCCGCACGTCCGTGGATCACGGCACAGCGTTCGACATCGCCGGGCGGGGCGTGGCGCGGGCGGACAGCATGGCGGCCGCGATTATCGCCGCGGCGGATCTCGTGCGCCGGAGAAACGCGGTAGCACGACGGTAGGAATTTCCTTCTAAGGAGGCCGCCGGATGGTCCGCACGCTGCAGCACTTCATCGGCGGGACCTGGCAGGACGCGGGATCGACACGGCTGGAGGAGATTCCCAACCCGGCGACAGGTGAGGTACTCGCCGTCATGCCGCACGCGACCGCCTCAATGGTTGAGTCCGCCGTCGCCGCGGCGGCGGGCGCCTTCCCGGCCTGGCGCGACACGCCGGTCGTGGAGCGGAGCCGAATCATGTTCCGCTTCCGGCAGTTGCTGGAAGAGCACTTCGACGATGTCGCCAGGCTGGTCACGGATGAGAATGGCAAGACACTGGCCGAAGCGTCGGGAGAGGTCCGCCGGGGGATCGAGGTCATCGAGTTCGCCTGCGGAGCGCCGACGCTCATGATGGGCGAGGTGTTGGAGGACGTCGCCCGGGGGATCGACGCCGAGGTGGTCCGCGCCCCGCTCGGGGTGGTCGCCGGCATCTGCCCGTTCAACTTCCCGGCGATGATTCCGTTGTGGATGCTGCCGGTGGCCCTCGCCTGCGGGAATGCCTTCATCCTCAAGCCTTCCGACCGGACCCCGATCACCGCCGTCCGGCTGGCGGAACTGCTCGAGACGGCGGGCCTCCCGCGCGGGGTGTTCAATCTCGTGCACGGCGCAAAGGAAACGGTCGACGCGCTGCTCACCCACCCGGGAGTGCGCGCCGTCTCGTTCGTCGGCTCCGCTCCCGTGGCGAGGTACGTCTACGCCACCGCGGCCGCTCACGGCAAACGCGTGCAGGCGCTGGCCGGGGCCAAGAATTACCTCGTGGTGATGCCCGACTGCGACCTTGCGCGCACCACGGAAGCCATCCTCTCCTCGGCATTCGGCAACGCCGGCGAGCGCTGCCTGGCCGGAAGCGTGGTCGTCGTCGTGGGAGAAGTGGCGGACCGGCTCGTCGCCGCCCTCCGCGACGGTGCGTCACATCTCCGTGTTGGCGCCGGCTGGGACTCGACGACCGAGCTGGGACCCGTGATCCGCCGGTCACACCTCGATCGCGTCGTCGGCTACATCGAACGCGGGCTGGCCGAAGGAGCGGAGCTGGTCTGCGATGGGCGCGGCGTGACCGATGGACGCGGGTACTTCCTGGGCGCCACCCTCTTCGATCGCGTGCGGCCGGAGATGGCCATCGCTCAGGAAGAGATCTTCGGTCCGGTGCTGGCGGTGATCCGCGCTTCAGATCTCGACGCGGCGATGCGGCTGGTCAACCGGTCCCCCTTCGGGAACATGGCCTGCATCTTCACACGTAGCGGGCGGGATGCGCGTACCTTCCGGACGCGCGTGGAAGCGGGCATGGTTGGCGTCAACGTCGGGGTTGCCGCGCCGATGGCCTTCTTCCCCTTCGCGGGCTGGAAGGGGTCGTTCTACGGCGATCTCCACGCCACGGGGAAGGACAGCGTGGAGTTCTACACCGAGCGCCGCGTGGTTACGACCCGCTGGTTCTGATCGACCGGCCCGCGGCGTTCGCGCCAGAGGGGCTCGATCCGGGTGAACGCCTCCACGACGGCTCCATCGAACTGACTCCCCGCCATCCGGTGCAGGTGGGCCAGTGCCTCATCGGGTGTGAGCGCCCCACGGTAGGGGCGCTCGGAGGTCAGCGCGTCGTAGACATCGGCGACCGCGAGGATCCGGGCAGCCAGGGGGATCTCCTCTCCGGCCAACCCGTGGGGATAGCCGCTCCCGTCGTACCACTCGTGATGATGGAGGACGCCGGGAAGCTCCTCGCGCAGCGACGCGATGCGGCCGATGACCTCGAAGCCGCGCACCGGGTACTCCTTGACGACCTCGTACTCCTGAGGCGTGAGGCGCCCCGGTTTGCTGAGGATCGCGTCCGGCACGGCGAGCTTGCCGACATCGTGGATCAACCCGGCGCGCCCGAGCGACCGCAGCAAGGATCCGGGCAGCCGCATGACCTCGCCGATCAGGACGGCCATCTGCGAGACCCGGGAGGAATGCCCCTGCGTGTACTGGTCCCGCGCCTCGACGGCGGCGACCAGGGCGACGATCGCCTCCGTGTACGACGCCTCGATCCGGTCGATCGTATCCGTAAGGAAGAGCGTCTCGAACAACCCGGAGAAGGACCGGTGCCGGGTATAGGAGAGTCCGAACCCGACGACCGTGGTCAGAAAACCCGCCAGCATGAGGAGGTGATACCCCCACCAGGAGAGCGCCCAGGCCGGCGAGAGCCACATCGCCGCTTGGGACTCGCCGAGGAAGACCATGCCGGCGGCGAGCGTGGCCTGGGCGGGAAGCGCGGAGAGCCGGTACTCGGCGAAGAATCGCCACGCCGCGGCGGCGAACATCCCTAGGGCGGTGAGCGCCATGACGGGAGTCTCACCGGACACCGCGGAGTACACTCCGTGCGCGCCGAGGCGCTGGACACCTTCCATGATCAGATCCGGGGCGCGCAGGGAGACCGCCGCGAACAGCAGCCAGCCCACCCCCAGCGCCGTGAGGATGGACCGCCAGCGAGTCCCGAGCCACTCGTTAACCGACGCGTGCCACCGCACCGTGCTCAGCAGGAAGGCAATGCTCCCGACGAACAGGCTCAGCCGCGCAGCGAGGCCGACGGTGGGATTCATCGTGACCAGGACGCCGGGTGTCGTCAGGGCGTGGACCAGGAAGATCCCGGAGACGCTCAGGAACCCCAGGTTAAGGAAGAACGCGCGTGCTTCCCGCAGCCGCCCGCTCCCCACGGTGATCCCCGCGGAGATCCCGAACCCGAGCATCGAGACCAAAGTGACGATGTAGAAGTAGCCGATGTTGGTC
Organism: bacterium; assembly: GCA_036523465.1. GTDB lineage: Bacteria > Sysuimicrobiota > Sysuimicrobiia > Sysuimicrobiales > Kaftiobacteriaceae > Kaftiobacterium. The sequence goes on along the minus strand of DATDEG010000170.1, from coordinate 14,547 downwards.
TGGATGGTGCGATCGTGCTCGGGCCGGGAGAGAAGGAAGGCCAGAGCGAGGACAGGAACGACGAGAACGGCCGCGGCCACGGCGGAGCGGACGGCGCGGGGAGTCCGCTGAGGGACAGTTTGGATGTGCGTTCCGGCGACCGACATCGGGACTTCGTCGTTCCATACCCGGGGCCATTCCCGGCCTAGACGCGAAGGCGGCGCCCTGGACGTCTAAACCTGGACCGGCGGCGGCACCTTCGTGGCAGAGGTCTGAGGAGGCGAGGCTGGATGAGACGGGGCGCTGCGGTCGCCTTGGTTGCCGTCTGTGCACTCCTTGCCGCTGCGGCCGGGACGTATGCCGCGGACGCCTGGCCGCGGTTCGTCCATCCATCGCTGGGGTTCTCGCTCAGCTATCCGGCGGGGTGGGAGGTCCTGCCCGTCCGTGAGGGCACGATCGGGGTGGCGATCCTCGGGCCGCAGATCCCCGGCACAGGCGGCCTGCGCATGAACGTCAATGTGGCCACCGAAGTGCTTCCGCAAGAGGGGAACATCGAGACGATCGAGGCGCTGGCCGAGCGCCAGGTCTCCCTCATTCTGAGCGATTACCAGCGGCTGCGCAGCGATAGGACCACGGTGGGGGGCCGGCCGGCCATCCTCCGCTACTTCACCTGGAAGCGCAACGACGGCCTCCTGATCTACCAGATGCAGCTGTTCACCTACGCCGGCCGCCGGGCCTATGTCGTGACTGGAACCACCCTGGCCACCTCGCCTGCGATCGGGCAAGAAGCCGCCATCCTGCAGCGCATCGTCGCCTCGTTTCGCGTCAAGAGTAAGGCCTGATTCCCCCCTTTCCCGCGGGAACTTTCCCTGGCGCGCGGGCGCTCATGGGAGCACGGATGGGCGTGCTGCTTCTCGCGGCCCTGCTCTCAGCGAATGTTCGTCCTTGACAGGAAGTGGATCCGTGCAGTCCAATATAGGGGTATCGTTTCGGCATAGGGGTATCGTTTCGGCGAGGTTCGCTTTCTAAACGTGTCTGCAAAATTGCGCAATCCATTCGCCGGCATCCTCGTGGTGCTGGCGCTGTTCATCTCCGCGGCTCCGTCGTGGGGCCAGAAACCTGCGCCTCCATTTCCGGTCATCGGCCGGGCCGCGCCTGACTTCACCTTGACGGATCAGCAGGGCAGGCGCGTGCGCCTCGCGGACCTGCGCGGCCGGCTGATCCTGCTGAACTTCATCTACACGAACTGCCGGGATGTCTGTCCCCTGACCACGGCGATGCTCACGCGCGTCCAGCGCGGGTTGATCAGCCGTGGGTGGTGGATGCGCGACGTCGTGTTCCTCACCGTGACGACCGACCCCGCCCGGGACACGAGCGCGGTGCTCGCCGCGTACGCCAAACGGTACCGGGCCGACGGACGGGGCTGGCATTTCCTGACGGGCGACGAGGTCACCCTCGGCAAGATCTACCGGGCCTATGGGATCACGGTCATGCCGAGCGGCGCCGCCCAGGTCCACGACCTTCCCACCTTCGTCATCGACCGCCGGGGAACAGTCCTCGGCGCCTATGCCCTGGGCTTCGAGAGTGAGGACGTCCTGCGTGATCTCGGCCATCTGCGGTAACAGGGAGCTGCGCCGGTGCGACGGCTGACCGTCGTCGTCATCGTTGTCCTTGTGGCTGCGCTCTCGGCCGTCGGGCTGGCGGCAGCGACAGGGCCGGCCGTCCTGGGCAGGTGGTCGTCGATCTTCTCCCGGTTGCCGGTCGTCGGCGGGTGGTTTGCCCCGCCTGCGGTCGCCGCTGCCCCCGTGACCGTACTCATCCTCGACGGGAGCTTTTCGCCATCCAAGCTGACCGTGCGGCCCGGCACGGCGGTCCGGTGGGTCAGCCGGAGCCAGATCCAGCACACGACGACGAGCTTTGACGGGCTGTGGGATTCCCCAAGCATATCTCGCAATCAGAGCTTCACCTTCACCTTTGTGAAGCCGGGAACGTATCGCTACCTATGCCGGCAGCACCTGCTGCAGGGCATGATCGCCACGGTCACCGTGAAGTGAGAGGAGGCAGACTACTCCAGCGGACAGAGAGATACCACATCACGCGAGCCGGTCCACTCAGAGAGGGCCGGGTCGCTCTTGGAGGTCGTATGGTGAGGCAACGCTTGATGATTGCAGTTGTGGTCGGACTGGCTTTGGCCGCGATGATCCCGGTCGCGCCCGTTCGCGCGGCCCAGACCTGGACCGTCCTGGCCGGCGGCGGCACGAAGGATACCGCGATTACGGCAAACGCGTTCTACCCGCGCACGCTTGAAGTCGGCGTGGGTGACACGGTGAAGTGGAAGTTCCTCGGGTTCCACGACGTCGCGTTCCTCGGCGGCGGCGGCCCGGTTCCCCTCGTGGTACCGGAAGGGAAGCAGCTGTTCGTCAACGCGCAGGTCATGCTTCCCGCCGGCGGACGGACCTACGACGGCATGGGGTATCACAACTCAGGCGCGCCCCCAGAAGATCCCGCCGGGATGATGAAGTTCGGGTACGCGCTGACGTTCACGAAGCCGGGCACATACGAGTATGAGTGCCTCATCCACCCGGGGATGAAGGCGTCGGTCGTCGTGAAGGAATCGGCGATGGGCTCGCCGGCCTCCGCGGCGCAGGAGGCGCAGAAGGAGATGGCGGCTACGATCAAGGCCGGGCAGGCGGCGTGGGCGGCGACGAAGCCGGACATGATGGGCAAGACCGTTTCCATCCCGCTGCTCGGGAACGTCAAGGACGGCTACTCCGTGATGCGGTTCACGGCGAAACCGCTGACGATCAGGCGGGGAACCACGGTGACCTGGAAGAACCTCGATCAGATGGAGCCGCACACGGTCACGTTCCTCAGTGGAGCCAAACTCCCTGAACTCATCATCGTCCAACCGCAGAAGCAGGGGCCGCCGAAGTTCCTCTTCAACCCCAAAGCGGCCGGACCGACGCCGCAGAAATCCTACGTCGGATCGGGATACGTCAACTCTGGGTTCCTCCTCGCCCCAGGGAACCCCATGAACATCCCGTCGAGCTACTCGCTGACGTTCACGAAGGCCGGAACCTATCGCTACACTTGCGTCATCCATGACCCGCTGGGAATGCGCGGGACGATCGTCGTCAAATAACCGCGGGGCGGCATGTTGCCCGTGAGGAGAGAGGCCGGAGACCCCGGCCTCTTTCTTTCCACCACCGGCGGCGGAGGCTCATCCTCAACCGGCCGTGCTGCCGGCGTGCTGGCGGCGCGAGCGCTCAGACGCTCGTCAGCTTCTTGAAGAGCTGGATCTGTCCGAGATGGTAGGACGTGTGCTGGAGGGAGTGCAGGAGGGCGAAGCCCTTCGGAACCATCCGGCGCGCACCGCGGTCGCCGATCTCCACCTCACTCGTCAGATCCTCTGCGCGCAGTGACTCGAGGGCGGCGCGGATCTCATCGTACGCGGCGCGTAGATCCGCGACCAGGGCGTCCTTGGTGAGCTGTTCGTGGCCGAACTCGGCGTCACGATCCCGCGGCACCTTCCGGCCCCCGGCCACCTCGATGATCCAGTATCGCTCGCTTCCCGCGGTGTGACGGAGGAGGATCCCAATCGTGTTCGACAACTGCGGATGCGCCCAGTTCACCTCACGATCCGACAGCGGCTCCACCGCCCTGAAGATATCGTTGTGCAGCCTCTCCAGACTCAGTACGAACGGACGTACTTGCGGATCCATTGTGCGCGCCTCCTGCGGCGGGTCGCCGCGACCATCGGGGAAGTGCCGGACACGAAGCGACACTTGGATAGCCTGAGCTTCAAAGCCTCCCCCCGCCGCCGGACGCGATAACAAGTCAGCGCCTCGATAGATCTCGAGCACAAAGCCGTCCGGTGCGGAGCGGAGAAGGACGCCTCTAAGGCCGATAGCCCAGCAGCGGCCAGTACAACAGCGCCGCCAGCCACGTGAGTCCCAGCAGGACAATCGACGCGGGGATCCCCGCGCGGAGGTAGTCCCGGATCGTGTAGTGCTCGTAGCCCACGGTGATCATTCCCGTCGGGGTCTGAGTCGGTAGGAGGAAACCTGGTGCCGCCGTCATGACGACGACCATCCCGGTCCAGAGCGGGTTGAGCCCCCACCCTTTCGCGAGCGTAAACGCCAGCGGCAGCCCCGCCGCGACCATCCCCAGGTTGTTCACGAAGCCGACACGGATGAGCAATACGAGCGGTGAGAGCAAGGCGAGAACGGAAATCGGAGATGGATGCTCCATGACGCGGAGCGTCCCGGTCGTGAGCCATGCTCCTGCGCCGGAGCGCTCAAGGGCATCGGCCAGGGCCAGCGAGACACCGAAGAGGATGATGACGTTCCAGCGGATCGCGGCCATGGCGCGCGTCCATGGGAGGACGCGGACTCCCGGAAAGAGGAGCAGCATCGTCCCGATCATCCCGGCCTGGGGGGTCGTGATACCCCACCGCGGGCCCGCGACCCAGAGGGCGAAGATCAAGGCGAAGACAGCGAACAGCTTGCGTTCTGGGGTCGTCAACCGCCCCAGGCGCCGGAGTTCTTCCTCCACGTACTCCGCCCCGGCGGTCAGCTCACGGCGATCCGGCGGCCACATCCACAGGAGAATCCGCCACACCACCACGGTGAAGATGAGCACGAGGGGAAAGAAAGCAGCCAGCCAGACGGGATAGGACCAGCGGACCTGGATGAGGTTCTCGAAGGCGCCGGCAGCATAGACCGCCGCGCCCGACGCCGTCAAGAGACCGACGCCGGCCATGATCGAGACGTGAGACGTTCCGATGAGCATCGCCTTGGCAAAGCCTGAGCCCGGTGGGATCCGCGCCGCCTCGATGATCCCCAAGACGACCGGCAGGATCATCGAGATGCGGCCGGCGGCGGTCGGCACCATGAACGAGAGCACGACGACCGAACCGAGGAGCGCGAGCAGGACGAGCGGCGGATTCGCCCCGGCGCGACGCAGGAGGACCAGCGCGATACGCCGGCCGAGCCCCGTCTCCGCCATCGCCTGGGCGAGGACGAATGTGACGACGAGCAGCCAGACGAATTCCGTCCCGAAGCCGGCGACCGCGCGCTCGAACGGCATCACGCGCAGCACGCTCATCAACGTGATGATGAGCAGTCCGGACAACGCGGGATCCTGGACTCCGCTTGCCCAGAACACGATCGCGGAAAGCAGCCCGGCGAGCGCGTAGGCGCCGGACCGTGTCAGGCCGGACGGCAGCGGGAGCAACGCCGCGAGCAGGAACGCGGCGATGAAGATCGCCCACGGGACCCATCGGAAACGCGGCCCGAGGAGGAGCTCGTCGGTGCCGAATCGCGACGCGGAAACCACTGTGTCTACTGCTTCGAGTCCGGAGGAAGATGTTCCTCACGCGGCCCGTTAAAACGGTCGTGAAGGCTGCACAGTAGGGTGAGAAGGGACACACCACAACCGTCTCGGGGGTGCCCCAAATGCGCGCACGGATTGCCGCACTCACGCTGGCGGTGCTGCTCGGCTTCGGCACGAGCGTCGGATTTGCCGCCGACGAGGCCGTCACGTTCCGGTATTACGGTCAGGCGTTCTTCGTGCTGACGACGCCCGGTGGGACGCAGATCGCGCTCGATCCCTATGGGCAGATCGGATATCCGATGCCCGCGGGCGTCACCGCCGCCGCCGTGTTCATCACGCACGAGCACGGGGACCACAACAACGCCGGGCTCATTCAGGGCGGACCAAAGGTCTTCCGGGGCCTCGTGCCCGGCGGGTGGGCGACAATCCGGGAGCGGGTCGGCGACGCGCTCGTCTACAGCGTCCCCTCGTTCCACGACGATCAGGGCGGGACGAGCCCCCGGGGATTCAATGCCCTGTTCGTCATCGAGACGGGAGGCCTCCGCATCGCCCACCTCGGCGACCTCGGCCAGACCGCGCTCACCGAGGGGCAGCTGAAGGCGCTGGGGAGCATCGACGTCCTCCTCATCCCCGTCGGCGGCGGGGGGTTCACGATCACCGGAGAGCAGGCCTCGCGCCTCACCGAGATGATCCGGCCCCGCGCGGTCATTCCCATGCACTACAAGACGGCCGTCCGGCTGACCTGGCCGGGCACCGACGAGCAGCCGTTCCTCGCCGGGAAGACGGATGTCGAGCGCGCCGGGACGAGCGTGTCGTTCACGCGTGGAGGACTGCCCGCATCACTGCGCACCGTGGTGATGAGCTGGCAATGAGGTCGTGAGCGCGTATCTCATCCTCACGCTCTCCGCGGTGTTCTTCGGGGGCACCTGGGTCGCCGGCGAAGTCGCCGTGGCCGGGCTGCCCCCGATGACCATCGCCTCCGCCCGGTTCATCATCGCGTCCGCGCTGCTCTACGGGTGGGCCCGGCTGCAGAGCCATGAGTCCAGGCGCATCACCGCGCGCGACATCCCGCTCATCCTGACGCTCGGCGCCTCGGCGATCGCGATCTACAACGCCCTCTTCCTCTACGGCCTCCGGCTGGCTCCGGCCAGCGACGGCGCAATCATCGTGCCCGGATTCGCTCCGGTGTTCACGGTGCTGCTGGCCTGGCCCATCCTCCGGGAGCGGATCGGCGCGTGGACGGTCGCCGGCTTCGCCGTGGCCATCGCCGGCCTGTACTTCGTCATCGGACCGGGCGGCGGTGAGCAATCATCCAACCGGCTGCTCGGGGACATCTTCTTCATCCTCGGTGCGTGCTGCTGGGGGATCTACGCCGTGGCGGGAAAGACCGCGACGAGCCGCTTCACGCCGGTCACCTCGACGCTCTATGCCACAGTCGCGGGAACCTTGATGCTCATCCCGTTCGGTCTTGCGGAACGGGGATGGAGAGCCCTTGCCGCCGCGCCCGCGGTCTCCTGGGCCGGATTGCTCTACCTCGGGACGTTCGGCACGGTCCTCGCCTTCGTCTTCTTCTATGAAGGAGTGAAGCGCATCGGGGCGGGACGCTCCAGCGCGTTCGCCTTCCTCGTCCCGGTGATCGGGGTCCTCTCGTCGGTGCTCCTGCTCCATGAGCGGCTCACCGCGGGCATTGGGATGGGCGGAATCCTCGTGCTTGTTGGACTCTGGCTCGTCCAGCGCGACTCACACACGCACGCTCCAGCCGGCGCTCACGCGCCGCTACCACACCGTTCGTGAACCGGCTTACTTAAGGCCGAGCGCGTCGAGCGCGACAACCTCCTCCGCGGTAAGCGACCAGCCCAGCGCTCCCGCGTTCTCGCGGGCCTGCGCGCCCGTCTTCGCCCCGGGAATCGGGAGCGTCCCTTTCGCCAGACACCAGTTGATGGCGACCTGCGCGGGCGTCTTGGCTCGGACCACACCGATCTCTCGCAGCCTCGCCAGGAGCGGCGCGAGGCGGCTGAACATCGCGGGCGTAAACCGGCGTCCGCGCATTCCAGGCGGGCGGCGGTCGGCAGAATACTTCCCCGACAGCACGCCCTTCGCCAGCGGACCCCACGCAATAACGGTGATCCCGAGGTCGCGCGCGGCGGCAAGGAGCCCGGCTTCCAGGGGTCCGCGGTCGAGCAGGCTGAACTTCACCTGATTGCATGCCAGGGGGAGGCCGTGCCGCGCCAGGTGCGCGTGCGCCGCACGCATCTGCTCTACTGAGTAATTGGAGACGCCGACCGCCCGCACGAGTCCCGCGCGGACGGCGCCGGCCATCGCATCCATCCACGTCTCGATGGCCACCGGCGGGAAGGGATAGTGGATCTGATAGAGGTCGACCGCGTCCAATCCCAGGCGCTTCAAGCTCCGCTCCAGAGCTTTCGCCAGCGACGCCCCTGTGAGCCGGGTAGGGAACGGCATGAATTTCGTGGCCAGGACCGCGGGGGCGTGCGTGCCCCGGATGAACTCTCCAAGAAACCGCTCCGATCGGCCGCCGCCGTAGACTTCGGCGGTGTCGAAGAAGGTCAGCCCCGCCCGAACGCTTTCGTCGAACGCTTCCCACACGTCGCGTTCGGTGAAGTCCTTCCCGAACCCCCAGTACATCCGGTCGCCCCACTGCCATGTCCCCACCCCGACGGCAGGCACCTCCGGTCCGCGGGGCCCGAGCCGCGCGGTCTGGGGGAAGACATTCTTCCCCCCTCGAAGTAAACTTGGATGTTGCGGACATTCAATCTCCACCTACACGCTCCCGGCGCGCATCTCGTGTGACGCGGAGACGGGGCTGGACACCGCTCAGAACGGCACACGCTCAAAGGGGACAACGTTCACATGTCGACGACCACTCCGGTGAGGCCGGCTGCCCTACCCGCGATCCCGCATCGCGTCTACGTGCAGCGGATCCGCGAGGTCATCAATAGCCAGGAGTTCGCTCATCGGTATCCCGGTGTCGCGAAGCGCATCTTTCAACCGGTGCCGATGCGCCTCCTCGCCATTCCCGTCAATGCCTTGCTCATCGCCGTAGGCTACCTCATCATCACCACGGGCACCGGCGGTTTGATCGGGAAACTTCTCTCCGCCCTGCTCATCGGGAACGCTTTCGCCAGCCTCGGCTTCCTCGGCCATGAGATCATGCACAACGCGGTCGTGCGGACGCCGTGGTTCAAGAATGTCGTCGGCGGATTCTGCCTCTCGCCGTTCTGGGTGGGGCCATTGCTCTGGCGCGTCTGGCACAACGAGATGCATCACACCCATACGCAGCATCCCCAGGATGATCCGGACACCTCACCGTCCTACGAGCAGTTTGGGCGGAGTCGTTTGCTCCAGGTAGTCTTCCGGTTCGTGCGGCCGGAACGCTTCATCCTGATCCCCTTGGTAGGCATCCGCTTCACGATCCACTCCCACATGATGCTTTGGAAGGTGCAGAAGCTCTGGGGCGGGCGCAAGCGGGCCACCCTCTGGACGCAATGGGCGATCGGGTTCGTCATCTGGAACGGACTGGCGTTCGTCCTCGGATTCCGGACGTACTTCTGGAGTTACCTCCTGCCATTCTTCATCGGTAACTTCGTCCTCGCCGGCTACATCGCCACCAACCACCTCCTCAACCCACAGATGATGGACCGGGACGAGGTCCAGAGCTCACTGAGCGTCCGAGTTCCCTGGCTCTTCGACGTTTGGCACCTCGGGTTCGCCCATCACGTCCCGCATCACCTCTTCCCGGCGATGAGCCACAAGTGGGGCCCGCTCATGGGTGAGGTCATCGGAAAGCTGTGGCCGGAGCGGTACCATCAGCTTCCGATCCTCCAGGCCTGGCGTCTGCTGTGGAAGACTCCGCGGCTCTATCTCGACTACGACCGCCTCATCGATCCGAACAACCGGCGGATCTTCCCGACCCTCGGAAGGGGACTCACCCCCGACAGCGTCTGACATACGGCATCGCGCCTCGCGACTCGCGACTCTGAATCCAGGCAGGAGCCCTATCCCAGACTAGCGAACACCAGTTCGCATATCCACCGCCTTGGGAGGGCATCCGATGATGCTGCGTCAGATCCTCGACCGCCTCCACTCCGACCCCAGCCGGTCCTCCCGCATCGCCGCATGGCGAGAACTCCCCGCGACGCCAGCCCGGTTTGCCACGTTTCCGGCCGGACTCGAACCGCTGCTCGCGAAGACTTTGGCCCGACGCGGGATCACCCAGCTCTACACTCACCAGGCTGAGTCCTACGACGCGGTCCGGGGGGGACAGAACATCGCCGTCGTCACCCCCACGGCCAGCGGCAAGACGCTCTGCTACAACCTGCCCGTCCTCGATCACATCCTCAAAGAACCTGCGACACGGGCGCTCTACCTCTTCCCTACCAAAGCGCTGTCCGCGGATCAGGTGGACGAGCTGCAGGGACTCATCCGCACGCTCGAGCGCGACATCAAGACCTTCACCTACGACGGCGACACCCCCGCCTCGGCGCGCCGCGCCATCCGCGCCGCGGGGCACGTCGTCGTCACGAACCCCGACATGCTCCACACGGCCATCCTCCCCCACCACACGAAGTGGCTCCGCTTGTTCGAAAATCTGCGCTATGTCGTCATCGACGAGCTCCATCAGTACCGCGGCGTCTTCGGCAGCCACGTCGGCAATGTCATCCGGCGGCTGCGCCGGATCTGCCGCTTCTACGGAAGCGATCCGCAGTTCATCTGTACGAGCGCGACCATCGGCAACCCGCAGGAGCACGCCGAGCGGCTCATCGGCGCTCCGGTGCATCTCATCGCCGACAGCGGCGCGCCCCGCGGGGAGAAAGTCATCGCCTTCATCAATCCGCCGGTCCTGAGCCGCGAGCTCGGCATCCGGCGCGACACGCTCATGGAGGTCCGCGACCTCACCGGCGAGCTCATCCGCAACGGGATCCCGGCGATCGTCTTCGGACGCAGCCGGCTCGCCGCGGAGCTGCTCACGACGTACCTCCGCGATCACGCCGTCCACCACGGCCGTGCGCCGGAATCCATCCAGGGGTACCGCGCGGGCTATCTCCCCAGCGAGCGCCGGGCGATCGAACGTGGACTGCGCGAGGGTGAGATCAAAGCGGTCGCGGCCACCAACGCCCTGGAGCTGGGCATCGACATCGGACAGCTCAGCGCCGCGGTGCTCGCCGGATATCCCGGCACCATCGCCTCGACGTGGCAGCAGATGGGCCGCGCCGGACGGACGGAAGAGCTCTCCGCCGCGTTCCTCGTCGCGACCAGCGACCCGCTCGACCAGTACATCGTGCATCACCCGCAGTACTTCTTCGGCCACTCGCCCGAGCAGGCATTGATCAACCCCGACAACCTGCTCGTGTTGTCGAGCCACCTCAAGTGCGCGGCGTTCGAGCTACCCATCGGAGAAACGGAAGCCTATAGCCCCGCGGGGATCCACGATATCCTGCTCCACCTGCAGTCGCAGAAGATCGTGCACGAGGACGGCGGGACGTGGCACTACGTTGCCGACCGGTTTCCCGCGGAGGACGTCAGCCTGCGGTCGGCCTCGACCGAAAACGTCGTGATCATCGACGAGACCGAGCCCGTCCCGCAGGTCATCGGCGAGATCGACCTGCCCGCGGCGCCCGCCTTCGTCCACGAAGATGCCATCTACATCCACCTCGGGCAGCAGTACCACGTGGACCGGCTCGACTGGGACCAGCGCAAAGCGTACGTGCGGCGCGTGAACGTCGATTACTACACCGACGCCGAGATCGCCGTCGCCATCACCGTCCTCAACGAGGACGGCGCCGCGCGGGATGCGCTGCCCCGGGCGCACGGCGAGGTCGTCGTCACCTACCGGCCGACGATCTTCAAGAAGCTCAAGCTCTTCACCCAGGAAAACGTCGGCTGGGGGAAGATCACGCTCCCCGAGACGACCATCCACACGACGGCGGCGTGGTGGGTGCTGCCGCCTGCGCTCACGACCTTCGAGCTGGACCGGCTGCAGGGCGCGCTGACCGCGGTCTCGCATGCCCTCCTCAACATCGCGCCGGTCTACGTGATGTGCGACCCACGCGACCTCGGCCGGGTGTACGAGATCCGCTCCCCGCACACGGCGCTTCCGACAATCTACCTCTATGAACGCGCCCCGGGCGGCGTGGGGCTTGCGGAGCGCATGTTCCGGCTGCACGACCACCTCATCCGGGCGGCGATCGAGCTCATCGAGGCCTGCGAGTGCGAGGCGGGCTGTCCGTCATGCGTCGGACCGATCCTCGAAGTCGGAAACACAGGGAAGGCCGACGCGCTCGCCGTCCTCCGCGGAGGGCTGGCCGTTCCCGCGTACGCCCCGATCTCTTCCGTCCCCGCGTAGCCTGCCCCATGGCCATCGCCAGGACGGCGCGCCCGCCGAGATCGTTATCGTCCTCCGGTTTCGAGATCCGCCGGCGGACCTGGCCGCTGGACCATGTGCACGCCCGCATGCCGCTGGAAACGGCCGCGGCACTGGGTCGGGTCATCGGACCTGAGGCCGCGCGGTTGGCCTGGCTCGATACCGAGACCACAGGCCTGGCGGGCGGAACCGGCACGTACGTGTTCCTCGTCGGCATCGCCGCAGTCGACGACCGCGATTTCGTGCTCACGCAGTACTTCCTCCGGCATCTCTCGGCGGAGGCGGAGATGCTCGAGGTGCTGCGCGACGATCTCCGCACGTTCGACGGACTGGTCACCTTCAACGGCGCGCGGTTCGACCTGCCGCTGCTCCAGACGCGCTTTCTCCTCTCCCGAATCCGGTACGAGTTCGAGAACGCTCCGCACCTCGACGTGATGAGCCTCGCCCGCCGCCTCTGGCACCGGCGGCTCGGCGGCTACAGCATGGGGCTGTTGGAGCAGATGGTGCTCCATGTCGATCGCTTCGAGGACGTACCGGGATGGATGATCCCCTCGCTGTACGTGCAGTATCTCACCTGCGGGAACCTCGACCTGCTCGAGCCGGTCTTCGCCCACAATGCCGCCGACCTGCTCTCCCTCATCTCGCTCCACGGACTGACCGGAGAGATGGTCACCCATCCCAGCGAGGTGCAGCTTCCCGTGGATTGGTCAGGGCTGGGACGTCTCCTCGATCAGCGCGGGAACTGTGACGCCGCGGCGGAATGTTACCGCACCGCTTTGGCCGATGAGTCCGATCCCGGGGCGCGGCGACGGACCGTCACTGCGCTTGCGCGTTATTATCGACGGAGGCGCGAGCGGCAGGCGCTGCTCGAATTGTGGGAAGCGGAATTCATGCCACGGATCCTGCCGGCCTGGCAAGTCTCAGAGCGACTCGCCATGATCTGGGAGTGGGAGTTCCGCGTGGCGCCGGCCGCCCTCGAGCACACCGAGCGGGCTCTGGCAGAAGATGGATTATCAACCCCGCACGTGAGCCGGCTGCTGCGGCGTCGAGACCGCCTCCTTCGCAAGTCCTCGGCTCAACTCGACCGGCCTTTCTCAGGCTCGAAATAGGTGACGATCACCTGCGCGATATGGCGGTAGTGGGTGTCCGTCGTGAGGATAGCGAGTCCGTGCTGCATGGCCGAAGCCGCGATCCAGATGTCATTGGTCGGCACCGGAGTGCCGGCGTCGCGCAAGGTCTTCAAGATGACGGCATAGCGTTCCGCGGTATCGGCGTCCACGTCCACGATCCGAACACGAGGAGAAGATCGGAAGGTCTCGAGTTCCCGGTCGTTCCGCGCGCGGTGCCGTCCGGCGAGGAAGCCGGCCCGCAACTCGCCGAGGACGATCGCGTTCAGAGAGATCTCATCCGCCCGCTGCACCGCCGCGGTGATGGCATCGTGCCCACGCATGAAGGCCGCGTACGCCGATGTGTCGAGGAGCAGGCGGCTCACCGCCACACGGCGGGGTCGATCGTCCTTTGCTCCCGCAGGGCGGCCTCGAACTCCAAGGCCTCCTCACGCGCCCACGATCCGGACAGCTCGTCGAGGTCGTGGTAACGGGTCGCCGGCAACTCGCGCATCCCCACAGCATCTTCCAGCAGGCTGATGACCGCCTTGTTCAGGCTGGTCCGGCGCTCGGCCGCGCGCCTCGTCACGGCTCGCGCCACATGCTGGGGGAGATTGCGGACAGTAATGGGTCTCATGTCTCAGCCCCGAGTTGGGGTGTTTCTGAATGATGCATGAGTTGAATCACTTTGATGCATGATAGCATCATGGTCCATCGGCCGTCAAGCTGGGCGGGGAAAATGCCTTCCGATCAGATGACGCCGGCGGGTAGGGCTCACACCTGTCATCCACGAAGTAGCCCGCACTCTTCCATCGGAGGTGGCGATCGATGGCCGTGAGCCACAAGCAGGCGGATGCGGCACCCGTTGAGGCGCGGGCCGTCTCGACGACGGAACGGATCCTCGATCGCCTCTTCGCTCCTCACCGGACGTTCGCGACCAGGCTCTGGAACGGTACGATCCTTCCCGCCGCTGGAGAGTCGCAGTTCACCCTTGTGCTCACCCATCCGGGAGCGTTTCGGAGGATGCTGCTGCCGCCGACCGAGCTGGCCGCCGGCGAGGCGTTCGTCAGGGGCGACTTCGACATCGAGGGAGATCTCGAGGCGGCGGTGGGCGCGATGGCTCAGGCCGCGCTGTCGAAACCGCTCCGCGAGTGGCTCGAGGTCGGATCGCTGGCCCTCACGCTTCCGCGGACAGGGGTTCGGGGCACGGTGCCGCCGCGGGCCAGGCTCACCGGACAGCGGCACTCCCTGGAACGCGACCGGATCGCGGTGCGCCATCACTATGACGTCGGGAACGACTTCTACGCGCTGTGGCTCGGCCGGCGCCTCGTGTATTCTTGCGCGTACTTTCCGATGGGCACCGAAGACATCGACACCGCACAGGAAGCCAAGCTGGAACACATCTGCCGCAAGCTGCGGCTGCGCCCGGGCGAGCGCATGCTCGACATCGGCTGCGGCTGGGGCGGGCTCGTGCGCTATGCCGCCGCGCAGTATGGCGTACACGCCGTCGGCGTGACGCTGAGCGAGCCGCAGGCGCAACACGCGCGGGAGCAGATCCGCTCCGACGGACTGGAAGGCCGCGCTGAGGTACGCGTGGTGGACTATCGCGAGGTCACAGACGAACCGTTCGACAAACTCGTCAGCATCGGCATGTTTGAGCACGTCGGCCGGGAGCGCCTGCCCGAGTACTTCCGCAAGGCGTGGGACCTGCTCCGGCCGGGGGGATTGTTCCTGAATCACGGGATC
>DATDEG010000169.1:0-4190 GCA_036523465.1 bacterium | reverse complement strand
CCCGCGGTCCAGGGAGGCAAAGACATCGACGATGCCGGCGAGGTCGCGCACCCCGCTGATGATCGGACGCAACGTGATCACACCGGTCGCCAACAGGCGGTGCGCCTCCTCGACATCCGCCGGACGGTAATGGAACGTGTTGATGATGTCGACCTCGTCGTAATGCAGGCGGGTGGCGTCGAAGGCCACCTGCGTGCCCGCGGCGAGCCCGGCGAACAGGAGCACGCGCCCTCCCCGGCGGGCCCATCCTGCCACTTCCACCCACATCCGCGGGCTGCCGGTGCACTCGATGACGGCGTCGGGGCCGACGCCACCCGTCGCCTCCCGGATGCGTGGGCCGATGTCATCCTGCTCCGTATCCACGATCGCCTCGGCGCCCAACTCCCGCGCCAGAGCCAAGCGCTCTGCCCGCCGTCCTACGGCGATGACGCGCGCCCCCCGCGCCCGCGCCAGGCGGACGAACATCATCCCGATCCCGCCCAGTCCGACGACGACGACCTGCTCAACGGGTGCCGGACCGAGGCGATCCCAGGCGTGAACGACGCAGGACAGCGGTTCGAGGAACGCGGCCTCGATATAGGAGAGCTCCGGGGGCTTGCCGAGCAGGTTGGTAGCGACCACCGTGTCGGAGACAAGCAGGTAGTCGGCATATGCGCCGAGCACGATCCGGTCGAACTGCCGCTCGCAGAGGTTCTCCCGTCCCGCCCGGCAGGACGGACAGACCCTGCACGGCGCGGTTGGGGTGGGGATGACCGCGTCGCCCTCGCGCACGCCCCGGGCGCCGCGCCCGGCCGCGACGACGTCCCCTGCGCATTCATGCCCGAACGGTCCGAACGGCACCTTCGGATGCCCGCGACGATAGGTCTTTAGGTCTGTTCCGCAGGTGAGGGCGGCACGGACGCGCAGCACGACCTCGCCGGGACCGGGGGCCGGCACAGGTCTGGTGACGAGCTCGATATGCCGGGGTTCTCGAAGGACCGCCTGACGCATCACGCCGTCGTGATCCGGAATCACATCATGCGCCATGATACGTTCCACGCGGTTCACACTGCCCAATTCGACTCCACGCTCCAGTTCCTTCACACGGCGCAGGGGACCCGCCTAGGCGCGCCTCTTCCCCTCACCGTGGCACCTAGTGCTCCGGACCCGCCTCCACAGGATACTGCCCGTTCATCCAGGCCACAATCCCGCCGGCGATGTTGAACGCGCGGAGGTGTCCGCGCTGCCGCAAGGCGTCGGCGGCCGCGGCGCTGCGCTGTCCCACCGCGCAGTAGAGGATGACGGGACGGTCGGTGGTGATCTCGGCGATCCGCCGGTCGAGCTCGCTCAGGGGAATGAGTGTGGCCCCGGGGATGCGCGCGGTCATCCACTCCCAGCGCTCCCGGACGTCCACGAGCGCGGCCTCGCCCCGATCGATCATCGCCTTTGCCGCCTCCGGGCTGATGTCCCGAGGAGCTTCCTCGATCACCGCGACTGGATGGGAGACGGTCGCATGACCGTCTCGGCCGGGGACGCCGCAGAACGCCTCGTAGTCGATGAGCGCGGTGATCGTCGGATGATCACCGCAGACCGGACAGGACGGATCGCGGTTCCAGCGCAGGGTACGGACGTCTGCGGAGAGCGCGTCGAAGATGAAGAGCCGGTTCGCGAGTGTGTCGGGCCGGCCGAGGAGGACCTTCACCGCCTCGAGCGCCTGCACCGTTCCCATGAACCCGGCGACCGCGCCGATGATCCCGCCCTCCGCGCACGACGGCACCGCGCCCGGGGGGGGCGGGGTCGGGAAGAGACACCGGTAGCAGCCCCGGCCGGGAAGAAACACCGTGGCCTGCCCTTCCCACTTCAGGATGCTGGCGTCGATGAGCGGCTTCCCGAGGAACACGCAGGCGTCGTTGACGAGGTAGCGCGTCGGGAAGTTGTCCGAACCGTTGATCACCAGATCGTAGCCGCGGATGATCTCCAGCGCATTCTCGCTGCTCAGCACCGTCTGGTGCGGAACGACCGTGATCTCAGGATTGATGTCCTCCAGCGTCCGCCGGGCGGACTGTGTCTTCGGCCGGCCTATGTCGTGAGTGTAATGAAGGACCTGGCGCTGGAGGTTGGTGAGGTCGACGCGGTCCCCGTCGACGATGCCGAGCGTTCCGACACCGGCGGCGGCGAGGTACAACAGGACCGGACTGCCCAATCCGCCCGCGCCAATCACGAGCACCTTGCTGTCGATGAGGCGGCGCTGCCCGTCGACGCCGACCTCGTCGAGGATGATCTGCCGGGCGTACCGCTCCATCTGCTCGTCGTTCAGCAACGGTCCGGCCTGGCCTGTCATCGCCATCGCGACGTCGTCCTCCTGATACTTGAGCCCATCGATCCGGTCTCGATTCTAACACGCGGAACGCATCGCGGCCGGGAGCCATTCCTGGCCGGGTACGGGCCGACGCCGCGCCTCGCATGGACGGTACAAGAGTCCGGGTGTATGATACGGACGTTGCGTGCGAGGAGGCGTTCCACGCGTGGCGGATGAGCTCTTCGATCTGACGATCATCGGCGCCGGGCCGACCGGACTGTTCAGCGCGTACTATGCGGGGTTCCGGGGGCTGCGGACCAAGCTCATCGACAGCCAGCCCGATCTCGGCGGACAGGTGACGGCCCTCTATCCCGACAAGTTCATCTACGACGTCGCCGGGTTCCCGAAGATCCTCGGCAAAGACCTCGTCCGCAACCTCGTCGAGCAGGCGATGCAGTACCATCCGGCCGTCCAGCTCGACGAGAATGTGCAGTCACTCACCCGGCAGCCGGACGGGAGCATCCACCTGGCCACGAACGGAGGCGAGCACCTCACGAAGGTGGTCCTCATCACCGCCGGGATCGGCGCGTTCACGCCGAAGACGTACAAGCGGCCGGAGTTGGACCAGTGGATCGGGAAAGGCCTGTACTTCGCCGTGCGCAACAAGGAGGACTTCCGCGGCAAGCGCCTGCTCGTCATCGGGGGCGGCGACTCTGCGCTGGACTGGGCCCTCGGACTTCTGGACTACGCCTCACACATCACGCTCATCCACCGGCGCGACGGGTTCCGCGCGCACGAGGACAGCGTGAAGAAGCTCTTTGCCTCGCCGATCGAGACGAAGCTCTTCTACGAGCTCCGCGGTCTGCGCGGGGACGATCGCGTCCGTGAGGCCGTCGTCTACCAGAACAAGACGCAGCAGGAGGAAGTGATCCCGGTGGACGCCGTCCTGGCCTTCCTCGGCCTGCTGAGCAACCTCGGCCCCATCCGGGAGTGGGGACTTTCTATCCAGGACGATTCCATCGTCGTGAACACCCGGATGGAGACGACGCTGCCCGGGATCTACGCCGCAGGCGACATCGCCGTCTATCCCGGGAAGCTCAAGCTCATCGTCACGGGATTCGGGGAAGCCGCCACCGCCGTGAACAACGCCGTGACCTATATCAACCCATCCGCCTCCGCCTTCCCCGGCCATTCCTCGGCCATCGTGGAACAGAGGGAGAAGGTCGCAGCAAAAGCCCATTGATGCAGGCAGGGACTCACCATCCCACCAACTCCCGTAGCGCCTTCACGCGATGCTTGCTGAGCGGCACCTCCCTCCGGCCCTCCAGTGACAGGCTGTAGGCGTTGCGCGTCCAGGGGATCACCGACCGGACGTGCTCGAGATTGACGAGGTAGGCGCGGTGGGATCGGAAGAAGCGCGCCGCCTCCAGCCGCGCCGCCAGATCCCGCAATGATCCACGGGTCGGAAGCTCCCCGGCAGCCGTCACGACCAGCGTCCGGTTCTCATCCGCGTAGCAATAGAGGACGTCCCGCACCGGGAGAAGACGGATCTCCCCTTCGAGGACGACCGGGAGCACCGCGGGCAACATGCCGGTGCCTCTAGGCCCGGACCAACCCGCGGCGGAGCGCGTGAACCGCGGCCTCGGTCTGGCTGTGGACCCCGAGCTTGCGATACGCCGACTTCAGATGATTGCGGACCGTATGTGGGCTGAGATGTAGATGCAGGGCGATCGAGGCGACGTCTCTTCCTCCGACGATCTCCTGGACGACCTGGATCTCCCGCAGCGACAGCGGTGAGGGACCCGGGAGGCGTCCGCTTGGTCGCGGGAGCGCAGCGCCCGTGATCCGGGGATCGAGGACCCGGCCGCCTGCGGACACCGCCCGCACCGCACCGCAGAGATCCGCCGCCGAG
>DATDEG010000168.1:0-6190 GCA_036523465.1 bacterium | reverse complement strand
ACTACGTCCGCAACGGTCTCGTCGTGGTGGTCGATGCGGATGATGCATCCGTGATGGAGGAAGCCGTCGCGACTCAACGTCACATCGGCGTCGATACCGACACCATCCCTCCTTCTGAGATCTCCCGCTGGATTCCCGGCTTCAACACCGCGGGGGTGGGTCTCGCAGCGTATGAGGCCCAGGCTGGGTATGCCGATCCGTACTCGAGCGCCGTGGCGTTCGCCCAGCGGGCGAGGGAACTCGGCGCGGAGGTCTATCAGGAGACGGCCGTCACAGGCATCGAGGACGGCGGGGCGGCGCGGACCGTGATCACCGACCGCGGAACCATCCGTACGCCGCTGGTCGTGAACTGCGCCGGCGCCTGGGCTCCGGCCATCGCGCGCATGGTCGGCGTGGAGCTCCCCGTCCGGCCGGGATTGCTGCAGATGACAGCGTTCGATCCGCGTGACGGCCGCTGGCATCGCGGGAGCCCGACCTGGCTCGATCTCACCGTGATGACGTACTGCCGTCCCGACGCCGCGGGGTACATGCTCGCCGGCGGAGGGAAAGCGGAGAACGCCGTGATCGATACGGAGGTCATCGACCCCGACGCCTATCCGACCCGGCCGCCGGTGGAGTTCGAGGCTGAGATCGGCGACAACCTCACGTACCGGTGTCCCTGGGCGAAGCTCACCCGGGTGCGGTCATGGGCCGGGCCCGACGGGAATAGCCCGGATTTCCACCTCATCGTGGGACCGGTCCCCGGCGTGCACGGCTACTTCCAGGTCGTGGGCGGGAGCGGCAACTCCTTCAAGCTCAGCCCGGCCACCGGCGAGGCGGTGGCGGAGTACGTGACGACCGGCGAGTGCACCTACCTCGATCTGCACGCGTTCAGCATCACGCGCTTCGCCGAAGGCCGCCCGTTCCACGGGCGGTACAAGATGCACATCATCGGTTAGTGCTCGGCCTCTGGTGGGTTGAGCTGCGGCCCGCAGCGGGCGAAGCACCGAGACCAGGATCGATCCGCGTCCGCGGAATCGTTCCGCGGCTACTCCCCTTCGGTCAGAGGATACCCGGGGGCCGTCCGTCCGGCAATTCACCCCTGCTGCCGGACGGTGAGCACGGGAACGCGGCTGTGGCGGACGACATGCTCTGCGACGCTTCCAAAGAACACGTGGGTCAACCCCGTGCGGCCGTGGGTGCCCATGACGATCATCTCCGCCCCGACCTCACGTGCCACATCGAGGATTATCGACCGCGGTGTGCCTTCCCGCACCAGCCCCCGCGAGCCTGGGATCCGCGCCGTCAGGCGGCGCATCTCCTCGTCGCTTTCCGTCCGGATGCGGTCCAGTAGCTCGCCTGCCGCAGGCACAGCGGCCAGCGTGCTGGGAAAGCCGGCCAGCGCGGCGATGCTGAGGTCGACCACGTGGAGGAGGATCACCTCGGCAGAGAAGGCTGCGCCGAGCGAACGGGCCCAGCCGAGAGCGGCTTCGGCCCCGGGTGAGAAGTCGGTGGGTACCAAGACGCGGGCCGGACGGATAGGGTCAACCATAGCGCCTTCCTTTCAGCCCGTCTGCGCCGAGGTATCCGGGGGGACACATGCGCGGCGTTCCCCCGGTCCCTCTCCGCGGGCATGAAGAGCGTTCCACGCGACACGCCGAGAATCATGCGCCGGGCAGACGGCCCCGCAGATCGCTGCTGGACCGTGTGGCCCGACGTCCGGACTGCGGCACGACCGCTTCGGGCCATGGCTCGACGTCCTTAATCGGACCGCCGCCCGATGGTTGGACCTTCTCCCGGCTCCTATGCTGGAGACGGGCCTGACCTGCCGGCCCTGGAGCGTGATCGCACATGGACCGTGGCATGCGCACCGTCCTCGTGGCAACAGATCTGTCGCCGGTCACCGGCGTCTTGCTGTCTACCGCGGCGCAGGTCGCCTGCCGGGACGGGGAGATCGTCGTCCTCCACGTCTATACTCCTGAGGATTACGTCGAGGTGCGCCGGGAAACCGGGATGCCGGTGGATCAGTACGTGGCGAATCTCCGCGCCGAAATCCGCTACCAGCTGGAGCACGCCGGCCTGGCGCCGACTGCCGTTCGCTTGGAGATCGTGGAAGGGTGGTCCACCCCCGAGCAGATCCTCGCCGCCGCAGAGCGGCTCAACGCCGACATCATCGTCATGGGCACCCACGGACGCACCGGTATCCGCCGCGCCCTCGTGGGCAGCGTTGCCGAGGAGGTGCTCCGTCACACTCACCGGCCGGTTCTCGTCATCCCCCAGGCCGTCCCCGAGGCCGCGCGACCACGTGAGGGGGTCGCCCTGTGAGCGCCGTTCCCCATCCGAAGCCCGCCGCCCGCGCCGTCCGCGCACGCCTTACCGCCGGCGACGTCATGACCACGCGGGTCGTGACCGTCCGTCCCGAGACGTCGGTCAAGGAGATTGCCGCATTGATGCTCGCCCACCACATCAGCGGTCTGCCGGTCGTCACGGAGGACGGCAGCGTCGTCGGCATCGTGACCGAGGCCGACCTCCTGCAGAAGGAGCAGGGGCCGCGACCGCACCTCGGACGGCTCCGCCACTCGATCGGATCGATTATCCGGCGGGCCGCTCCGAGCGCTGTGAAGAAGATCGATGCTCTCAGCGCGCAAGAGCTCATGAGCGCGCCGGTCATGACCGTGGAGGAGGCCACGCCGCTGCATGAGATCGCCTCGCTCATGGTCGATGCCCAGATCAACCGTGTCCCGGTGATGCGCGATGGGCGGGTGATCGGGATCGTCAGCCGCGCCGATATCATGCGGGCCTTCACCCGAACGGACGCCGAGGTGGCGGCCGCGGTGCGCTCCACGCTCCTGCATGATCTCTGGGTCGACGTGACCAACGTCGGCATCGCTGTCCGTGGCGGCATCGTTGTGCTGGATGGACAGGTGGAGCGGCGATCGGAATGTGAGCTCGTGACACGGTGGGTCGCTGCCGTCGACGGCGTCATCGCCGTGGAGAACCGGCTCACGTATGAGTACGATGACCGCGGCGTGCACCTCGGCGACCGCTGGCCGGCGCCGCGGGCCTGACGCCGCGAGGAGCGGTGGGAAAGAACGGCATGGAATGGAGATGCAGGAGGACCATCGGATGAACGCTGCAGAGCTTGCCCGGCACCTCGAGCACTCCGTGCTAGCCCCTCAGGCGACCGAGGACGACGTCGCCGAAGGTGTGCGCGTCGCTCTGCGCTGGGGAGTGCGCTCGCTCGTCGTCAAGCCGGCCTACGTCGCCAGCGCGGCGCGCGGGCTTTCCGGTTCAGGAGTCCGCACCGTGAGCGTCATCGGATTCCCTCACGGAGGGGAGACGACGGAGACGAAGGTCGCCGAGACACGGGAAGCGATCTCCGCCGGCGCCGATGAGATCGACATGGTCATCAACATCGGCGCCCTGCGCCGCCGCGACACCGGCCTCGTCTTCAACGAGATCCGGCGCGTCGTTGAGGCGGCCGGGAGCCGTCCGGTCAAGGTCATCTTGGAGACCGCGTTCCTAACGCAGCCCGAAAAGCGGCTGGCCTGCCGCCTGGCCGCACGGGCGGGAGCGGCGTACGTGAAGACGAGCACCGGCTTCGGTCCGAAAGGCGCGACCGCCGCCGACGTCGCCCTGATGCGAAGGATCGTGCCCCGGTCCGTCGGGGTGAAGGCCGCCGGAGGGATCCGGACGTACATCGACGCGCTCGCGCTGCTGCGGGCCGGTGCGGACCTCCTCGGCACCAGCAACACGGAAGCGATCCTTTCCGAGGCCGCGTCGATCGCAGCCTGAGGTCGAGGCGTGCACCAGGGGAAGTCCAACTGGGATCCGGATCACTGCGACTGCTAGCATAGGAGGCGGCGATGGGCGAGGCTCTCGGGGTGACGGTCTACTGGACGGCCCCGCGCCGGTTCGCTGGAATCGGCGCGGTTGGCGCGCCGGTGGCGATGGATGCCCGGGCGGACCATGCGGGAGAAGGCTCCGGGCCGATGCCGATGGAGACGCTCCTCATGGCCCTGGGCGGCTGCACCGGGATGGACGTCGCCGGGATTCTCGAGAAGATGCGGGCCCCGCTCACCACGCTGGCCATCTCCGTCAGCGGGGAGCGCGCCGAGACTCACCCGAAGGTGTTCACCCGCATCCACATCCGCTATGAGGCGGGCGGACCCGGCCTCACCTACGCCCAGGTCGAGCGGGCCGTACGTCTCTCAGACGAGAAATACTGCTCGGTCTCCGCGATGCTCCGGCCGGTGGTCCCCATCACGCACGAGATCACGGTGACAGACGAGGAGGAAGCCCGCCTGGCCGGGTGAGCATGCGGGGCGATTCCGCCGACACGAAGGGGAGCCGGAGACCGGCTCCCCTTCGTATTTCGCCACGCCGATTTCTTCGCCGCTATGCCGCGGCCGCCTCGCGCCGGTTGACCTCGATGATGCGGCGGAGCAGCCAGATGACCACACCCACTCCCGCCACGAAGAGCAGAAGGAAGAGGATGAGCGGGCTCCACTCCATCCGGACCGGCTCTGCGACGTCGAGATAGCGGCTCAACTCGGTATTCTGCACCCACTGACGGGCCGCGGCGTTCGCGGCCAGCGCGAGAAACTGTGCGCCCCCGGCCAGAGCGGCCATCAGACGAACGGGCAATCTGGGCCTGAGGACGAGGAGAACCCACGTGACCGCGGGCAGCGCGGCGGCCAATATGATCGCGGCCGCCGGGACGGGCTTCCCGAGCCCTTCGGCGAGCATGCTGGGCGCCAGCGCGCTCAGGATGTACCAGGTTCCGAAGAGACCGAAGATGGCGAGACCGATCGTGCCAACGCCCGCGGACACGCGGCGCGCCCACGTCCCGTACTCCTGACGCTCACGCCCTGCGAGGAACGCGGCGTCGATGCCGATGAACGTCGCGGTCGTGATCAAGGCCAGCCCGAAGAGCATCAGCCAGCGCGGGATGAGGGTGGGATCGGCGGTGTTCAGGGCTGTTCCGGCCGGGGCGCCGGCGACCGAGGTACGCATCAACAGATCCGGCCACTGCCGCACATTCGTCATCAAGCTGAAGTTGTTGGCGAACAGAAACCCGATCGCGATGAACAACGCCGCGGCCACCCATCCGGCCGCCCGTCCAATGCGGGGCCGCCACTTGTTGCGCACGCTGATCGAACCGAGGTAGACGCCGTAGTAGGCGAGGGTGACGAGACCGATGACGGATAGCCAGGCCCAGGCCATCAGCACGCCGGCCGGGTAGAAGACGCGGTAGTACGCCACCTGCGTGAATAAGAGTGGGACGACCCCAAGGTTGATGCCGAACGCCACGATGACGGGCATGGCGACGAGGAGCCGGGTCCGCAGGCGGACGGCATAGGGGTCCCGGCGCAGGCTGAGGACGGCGGCTAGCGGCACTCCACCATACCAGAGGTGCATCATCGTTTGATGCAGCGTGAAGCCGAGGACCTTGAAGAGCTCGATGAACCAGAACGGCGCGGGCAAGCCCAGCGGGCTCGCCGGACCGATCAGTTGCCGGGGATCCATGCGCTCATCTCCTCTGTCCCGACGGCAGCGCTGCCGGCCCGTACGGCGAGGGCAGGCGGATCTGCTGCAGGTACTTCACCAGCACGCCGGCTTCTTCTGGCGTCCCCTGCCAGGGCGGCATGAAGAAGTGCATCTGATTGAGGTTCTCGATCACCGTCCGCGTGACGTGGCCCGTCCATCCGCGGGTCAGATCCTGGATCCCGCTGTAGCCTGAGATGGAGTGGCAACTATTGCACTGGTATTGGAACACGACGCGGCCCAGGTCCGCCTGAGCGTCTTCGTCAAGCGCGGCGAACCGGGTGCGGTCGATGTGTCCCTGCGGATCGATGAGCTGCGGGTACCGCATCGTCACGAAGGCTTTCGTCCACGTCCCGCCCTCCAGGTAGCCCTCCTGCCTCAGCCGCGCCACGTCCTGAGGGTAGGTGCCGTTGCTGAAGACGGTACGGTGGATGACGTACGGCTTGCGCACTGCCTCGCGGATGTACTCGCCGGTCGACGTCGCGGCCAGTCCGAGGGCCAGGAAGAGGATCGCGAAGCCGGCCGTGACCCAGCGCGGATTCCGGTACGGGCCCAGGTAGAGCATGACGAAGACGATCGCGGTGAAGACAAAGATGAGGACCATGAGGACGTTGAGCACGCTCGACGCGGCCAGCGCCGCCCGGGCGGATGCGGGAAGGAGGGC
>DATDEG010000167.1:0-10634 GCA_036523465.1 bacterium | reverse complement strand
TGGCATCCCAACCGGCCCGAGGTGGTCCAACAGCGCGGCACCGGCGTCTTGACCGAGTACCAGAACCGCGGGTTGGGGCGCTGGCTAAAAGCGGCGATGCTTGAGAAGATCCTGGGCGAGCGTCCGCAGGTCAAGCGCGTGCGCACCGGCAACGCGGACAGCAACGCGCCGATGTTGAAGATCAACACCGAGCTCGGCTTCAGACCCTACATCTCACATCAGATCTGGCAGATCGATCTCGCCCGCGTGCAGGCGTACCTGGACAGCATCCGCGAGACGAAGCTCGCCTCCCCCGTCTAGGGTTTGCCGGACGGAATCCGCGTGGGCGGCGCCAGCCGTCCGCCTAACTCTTCCCTTCCTCGGGGTGGCCGGACCGGGCGACGTAGTCCTCGACAAAGAGCAGCTGATCCCCCGCGCGCCGCACGACGCTGAGCAGCTGATCCATGCTGCTGACCTCCTCCAGCTGCTCGTCCACGTACCACTGGAGGAAGTGATGAGTGATGTAGTTCTTCTCCTGCTCGGCGAGGGTGACGAGGGCGTAGATCTGCCGGGTGACTTCCTGCTCCCAGTCCAAGGAGAGCTTCACCGCCTCTTCGACGCTGGCGAAGGTGTCCTTCGGCTTCGAGGTCGCCGGGACGGTCACGCGCTCTCCCGCTTCGACGAGGTGGTGGACGAACTTCATCGCGTGCTCCCGCTCCTCATCAGCCTGCCTGAAGAAGTACCCGGAGAGCGCCGGAAGATTCTCGAGACCAAAGTGTGAGGCGATCGCGATGTACTGCATCGACGCCGCGAACTCACGCCCGATCTGTTCGTTGATCGCGGCGGCGAGCTTCTGACTGATCAGCATGAAGCACCCCCTGGAAGATACCGGCGGCGGACGGGCCGCTCGCTTTCCATTATAGAGGCGCCGGAGGAAGGTCAAACCACCGGAACAACGCAGGGTCCATGAAGGTCACGCCCGAAGGCGTCAGCTCAGGGTCATTTTCCCCTTGATATTCGAATCGATCGCTCCCCGGTACGACCTCGCCAACACCGTGTTGAGCTTCGGTCTGCACCGGCGCTGGAAGCGGACCCTGGTCGGGGCTCTCCGCCTCGCCGCGGGAGACATCGTCCTCGACGCCGGCACTGGCACGGGTGACCTCGCATACCTGGCCGCCTCGATGGACGCACGCGTAATCGGGATCGATCTCTCCCCGGCGATGCTGGAGATCGCGGCGCGGAAGTTGACACGACCGGCTCCGCTTCGCCGGCCGCCTGCGACCGCCCGGCTCGACCTGCTGCGCGGGGATCTCTTACGCCTTCCGCTTGGTGATGGCGCGGTAACCGCCGTGATGAGTGCCTTTGTCTTGAGGCACCTCGCCAATCTCGAGCAGGCGTTCGGAGAACTCCGCCGGGTGCTGGCGCCCGGAGGGCGCATTGCCCTGCTGGAATTCAGCCAGCCCGACGGGTGGATCCGGCTGTTCTATGACACGTACAGCTACCGGGTGATCCCGCCGCTCGGCGGGCGGCTCACCGGCGACCGCCGGGCCTACGAGGTTCTCATCCGATCAATCCGGAACTTCCCCGCGCCGGCGCACGTGGCGCACATCGTGCAGGGGGCAGGATTCGTATCGGTGCGGCGGCGGCCGCTCACCGGAGGGATCGCGACCCTGTACACGGCAACTGCGCCAGCGCTCTAGGACCACTCGTGTTGGTCAAGGGACTCGCCCCGGGGCGAGTGGTGCGGCGCTGTTGGTGGCCCGTCGAGGCTATCCGCTAGGCGAAGACCAGCTTTCCAAGTACGGTGCCGCGCGTCGACCCCGTCGCGGATGTCAAGCTCCAGCGGTGGCCCGCGACCGCGTCGTTGGCCAGGATCGCGAAGAGCATCGCCTCCTTGGCCTTGCCGTTGATCCCGAATTCCTCGTGCGTGCGCACGGGTACTGGAGCCAGCGCCTCGGCGAGCCAGCGCCGGAGCACAGGGTTCCGGCTCCCGCCTCCCCCGAGGATGACCTCGTCCACTCCGCCGCGGGGATCGAGGAACTCGCGGTAGGCGCGGACGATCGTCTCGACCGTGAGCCGCGTCGCCGTCGCGATGAGATCCTCTGAGGACAGCCCACGCGCCCGCCCCATCTGCGAGATCTTCACCGCGTACTGGACACCGTAGCGCTCCCGGCCGGTCGACTTGGGCGGAGGCGCTCCGAAGTACGGGTCCCGCAGGAGCTCATCGAGCAGCGCCTGATCCACCCGGCCTGATGCCGCGAGCCCGCCATCCCGGTCGAACTCCTCCTTCCCGCCCGTCGCCTCTTCGACCAGCGCATTGATCACCATGTTCGACGGCCCGGTGTCGAACGCGATCACCTGATCCGGCGAAGCGTCCCGCGGCAGGTGCGTGACGTTCCCGATCCCGCCGAGATTCTGGATGGCCCGGGAGCGGTCGGGGTCGCGGAAGAGCAGGTAGTCGATGTACGGCGCGAGCGGCGCGGCGTGCCCGCCGGCGGCGAGGTCGGCCGCCCGGAAGTCCGCCACGACCGGGATACTGGTACGCTGCGCGATGACCGCGGCCTCAGCGATCTGCAGGCCCGACCCGGCTCGGCCCGCCTCCGGCGGATTGTGCCAGATCGTCTGTCCGTGGGAACCGATGAGATCCACGTCCACCGCAGACAGCCCGGCCCCGCGGATCGTTTGCAGGGCGGCATCGGCAAACAGCTCACCAAGCCGGTAGTTCATGGCGCAGATACGGTCGACCGTCCCGGTCTGTGGCGAGAAGAGCGCGAACAACTCCCGGCGATCGGCATCCGGATACGGGACCGTTGTGAAGTGAAGAAGCTCCGGACGCGTCGATGGGCCGGATCCGCTGATCCGCACAGCCGCGGCGTCGATCCCGTCGGCGGACGTTCCGGAGATAAGGCCGACAACGGTCTTCGGATCCTTGGCCCGAAGTGTGTCCCAGATCACCGCACTCCACCCTGACGCCGCGGCCCCGCCGCGGCGATGGCTCCGCGCGCCTGGCCTCCGGCAGCGGCGATCAGGCGGACCGCCTCTTGGCGGTTAACGCCGGTCGAGGCCATGACGATCGCGACCTTGAGGTTTCCCTCGGCCCGGCGCAACCACTGCTGCGCGTCTTCGGCCGTGGCGCCCACGGCATCCATGAAGACGCGCTCTGCCCTGGCCTGCAGCTTCTTGTTGGTCGGGCGGACCTCCACCATCAGGTTGCTGTACGCTTTGCCGAGCCTGACCATCGAGGCGGTGCTCAACATGTTCAGCACCAGCTTCTGCGCCGTGCCCGCCTTGAGACGGGTAGACCCGGTCAGTACTTCCGGCCCGACGACGGGGCAGATGCCGATCTCGGCGACGCGTGCCAGCTCGCTATCGGGGACGCAGGCCACCGCCACCGTGACCGCTCCCCGGGCGCGCGCTTCCTCGAGCGCGGCAACCGTGAACGGGGTTGTCCCGCTGGCCGCGACACCAATGACGACATCGTTCGATCCGACCGCGCGCTCGACCATGGCCTGCCGGCCGACGTCGGCGCGGTCCTCGAATTCCGCAGATGACGTAACGTCGCCGCCGGCCCCACCGGCGACCACGGCCTGCACCTGCTGCGGGTCAGTGTTGAAGGTCGGCGGGCACTCCAGCGCGTCGAGCATCGCCAGACGCCCGCTCGTGCCGGCCCCCACGTAGAAGAGGCGTCCTCCCTGACGCAGGATCTGTGCGATCCGCTCTGCCGCGGCGGCGATCTGCGGAAGCTCACGGGCCACGGCCCCGGCGACCGTGGCATCCTCCTCGTTCATGACCTGGACCAACTGCTCGGCCGTCATCATGTCGAGCTCCATCGTCTTCGGATTCCGCTGCTCCGTCGGGGGCAGCGTGCTGCGCTCGGCCATCGGTTTCTCCTCCATTCGTCTACGTTCCAGTCCACGTCGGCCGCAGCCGCGGGTCGAGGATCTCCTGCAGCGCGTCGCCGATGAGATTGAAGCTGAGGACCGCGGCGACGATGGCCAAGCCGGGGAACACCGTCGGCCACGGGCTGATCTCGAGGTAGTTGCGGCCCTCGCTCACCATGAGTCCCAGCGAGGGATACGGTGGCTGCGTTCCCAGCCCGAGAAAGCTCAACGCCGACTCGAAGAGGATCGCCGTGGCCAGGTTGATCGTCGCCTGGACGAAGATCGGCGTGCTCACGTTGGGCAGGACGTGCCGCCCGACGATGCGCCAGACCCGCTGGCCCAGCGCGCGGGCCGCCTCGATATACGCCTGCTCGCGGACGACGAGCGTCGGTCCCCGGGCGATGCGTGCAAAGATCGGCACGTAGACGATGCCGATCGCCAGCACCGTCGTCAGCACCCCCGGACCCAGGATCACGACGATGGTGATGGCGAGCAGGAGCACCGGAAAGGCGAAGAGGATGTCCATCGCCCGCATGATGGCCGTGTCGGCCGTCCCGCCACTGTATCCGGCGATGACGCCGACGATGCTCCCGAGCGCCATCGCGAAGACGACCGACAGTCCGGCCACGAGGAGCGACGTGCGGAACCCGAAGAGGACGCGACTGAAGAGATCCCGGCCGTAGAAGTCCGTCCCGAACAGATACCGGGCGCTCGGCGGGGCGAACCGATCGAGCGGGTGCATCTCAGTCGAAGGATACGGCGCGACGATAGAAGCCAGCGCGGCCAGACCGATGACGAGCGTCAGCAGTCCAAGTCCAGTGAGGGCTTTGCGCGAGCGGAAGATGTAGACACCCAGCCCGCGGCGCGATGGCGCAGCGGGCAATTCGCTCGCGTCCCCCGGTGCCTCAGACCCGCCTTGAGGGCCCGAGGGGGGGCGTACGCGCAACGTCCCCCCTCGGACTCCCCCATCCGCGGACTTACGCATACCGGATCCGCGGATCGAGCAGAACGTAGATGATGTCCACGACGAGATTCACCAGCACGAACAGGCCGGTCACCATCAGGACCACCGCCTGCAGCACTGGGTAGTCTCGCTGCACGATGGCCTGGAGGCCGAGCCGGCCCACCCCGGGGATGGCAAAGACCTGCTCGACGACGATGGAACCGCCCAGCAGATAGCCGGCGACGATACCGATGAGCGTGACGACGGGGATGAGCGCGTTCTTCAGCATGTGCCGGCGTACGACCACAACCTCACGGAGGCCCTTCGCCCGGGCGACCTTTACGTACTCCTCACGACGCACGGCAACCAACGACGCGCGGACCATGCGGGCGATGGACGCGGCGTTGGGCACGGCGAGCGTCAGCGCAGGCAGGAAGAAGCCGCGCAGATTTGCCAGCGGGGCTTCGGCCAGCGCGGGATAGGTGAGTACGGGGAACCAGCGCAGCTCGACGCTGAAGAGCAAGATGAGCATGGCGCCGACCCAGAACGCGGGCAGCGACAGCCCGAAAAGCGTGAGCGTCTGCATCGCCCCATCCGCCGCCTTCGAGCGTGTGGTGCCGGCCAGCGTGCCCACGGGAACCGCGATGAGGATTGCCAGGACGAGCGCGTACGTCGCCAGCTCCAGCGTGAACGGGAACGCCTCGGCCACGAGAGTGCGGATCGGGCGCCCGGTGCGGACCGACGTCCCCAGATCACCGCGCAGCAGCTTCCCGAGCCACCGGCCGTACTGCACATAGACCGGCCGGTCCAGACCGAGGTCGCGGCGCACCGCCTCGAGCTGGGCCGGGTCCGTATTCTCGAAGCCAAGCAGGACCTGCGCCGGATCGCCGGGGATGAGGTGCATGAGGGAAAAGACGATCGCGGAGATGATCAGCATCACCGGGATCAGCAGCACCAGCCGCTGCGCGACGTACCGCTGCACGCGATCGCTCCGATAGAAAAAGGACCGGGCCGGAAGGTCGCGCCTTCCGTCAGCCCGGTCCGATCATCTCAGAGATGACGCCTACCGGCTCAGCCAGGTCTCGGCCAACGGCGTCATCGTGCGCGTGGACGAGAGGACAAATCCCTGGACCTGGGTGCGTGAGACGGCGAAGAGATCCGCGTAGGCGATGAAGAGGAACGGCACCTGCTCGGCGATGAGCCGCTGCACGCGCCCGTACATCTCGGCGCGCTTCGAGCTGTCCGTGCTCACGCGGGCCTGGTCGAGGAGCTGATCGATCTCCCGGCTGCTGAACTTGAAGACGTTCGTGCTCCCACCGGTGGTGATATGTCGGGAGAGATGGATATCGGGATCGATGGAGCCCCCGTTCAGCGACACGAAGGTATCGAAGTTGCTGCCCCGCCACCGGGCCAGGAACGTGGCGAAGTCCACCTGCTCGAGCTCCACGTTGAATCCCGCCGGGGCGAGCTGCTCCTTGAGCACCTGCGCGAGCTGCACCGCTTCGGGGACGGTGGGGATCGGCATCATCTTCACAGCCACGCCGCTTCCCTGGCCGGCCTGCTGCAGCAGCTGCTTGGCGCGGTTCACGTCGCGCCGGTAGAAGGGCAGCCGCGCGGCGGGTACGGGCTTCCACTCCTCGAGCGTGGGCGGGATCGGCCCGCCGACGGTGCCGCGGCCGCCGTAGACGACCTGAACGATCTGCTCCCGGTCCACAGCGAGGCTAAGCGCCTGACGAACGCGCACGTCGCTGAACGGCGCCTTGCTGTCGTTGATGCCGACCAGGCTGTAGGTGAGGTCGGGGGTGGACATGATGCGCAATCCTTCGGCGCCCTGGAGTGCCCGGGCCGCTGTGATGTCCACACCGAACCCGATGATCAAGTCCACCTCACCCGCCCGCACGGCGGCGCGGAGGGTCGCGGGATCGGGGATGACGCGATAGACCACCGCGTCAGCATATGGCAACTTGTTGCCCGCGGCATCCTTCCGCCAGTAGCGATCGTTCCGCGTCAGCCGGACCGAGCCCGGGCCGAACTCCGCGAGTACGAACGGACCGCTGCCGAGGGCCTTCACGCGCGGGTCGCCGATCTTGTCCTCGAAGTTCACCGGAATGATGCCACGGCTCGGGCCGGTGAGGAGCGAGAGGAACGACGCCGTGGGCTGCTTTAACGTGAACCGGACAACGAACGGATTGACGACGGTAACCTCGTTCACCGGCGCCAGGAAGCTCGCCTGCGGCGACTTCGTGTTCGGATTGAGGATCCGGTCGATCGTGTACTTCACGTCCGAGGCGTCCACCGTACTCCCGTCGGAGAATGTCGCGTCCCGGCGCAGCGTGAAAGTGTAGGTCAGGGCGTCGGGAGAGACCGTCCAGGACTGGGCCAGGTTCGGTTCGATCTGCAGCGTCCGCGTGTTGAGCCGCAGGAGGCTCTCGTAGATGAGATCCATGACCTGGAACGAGGAGAACGCGGTCGCGACATGGGGATCGAGGTTGAGGATCTCCTGGGTGATCCCCACCCGGATCGTCCCGCCGCGCTGGGGGGCCGGGACCTGGGCCTGCCCCGCCGCGCCGACGACGAACACCAGCATCAGCACTGCAAAGGTGAGTGCAACACTGCGCTTCACGTACGCACCTCCCGGAGAGTAACCAGAGTCGTATTCCCTGCGGCGGGCCGTACCTCCCCTCGCAGTCGCGAGGACCGAAGAGGCCCGCAGCGGCCATTACACAATTGTCCCGTCGACCAGCACCGTCCGGACCCGAAGCGCGCGATCGAACAGGACGAGATCCGCCCGGGCGCCCGGGGCAATCCGACCGAGATCCCTGCGGCCGAGAATCCCCGCCGGCACCGTGGATGCCATGCCGATCGCATCGCGTACGGAAACCCCAAGGCTCACCATGTTCCGCACCGCCTGATCCAACCGCAGGACACTGCCGGCCAGCGTACCGTCGGGGAGGCGCGGCGCATCCGTGACACGCAGCGTCTGGCCGGCCAGATGCGAGGTCCGGCCGGAGCTTCCCGCCGCGGCGATGGCGTCGGTCACAAGGGAGACGCGGTCGTGCGGCTTCACAGCCACCACCAGCTGGAGCACGACGGGATCGACATGGACGCGGTCGGCGATGAGGCTCACGGTGACCCGCGGATCATGCAGTGCCGCGGCGACGATGCCCGGGTCGCGGTGGCCCAGCGGGCGCATGGCGTTGAAGAGATGGGTTGCGAGCCGGACCCCGCGGGCAAAGGCCGCCCGCCCCTCGTCAAAGGTGGCTGCCGTGTGCCCGGCGGAGACCACTATCCCGCGTCTCCTGGCTTCGGCGATCAGCGCGCCGGCTCCCCTCAGCTCCGGGGCAAGGGTAAGAACCTTCACCAGGCCCGGATGGCGGCGAAGCAGCCGCCGCAGCTCCGCCACGCGTGGAGGGCGCAGGTATCTCACCTCATGTGCACCGTGATACGCGGGACTGAGGAACGGCCCTTCCACGTGGATCCCCAACACGCGAGGGATCCCATCCCGCTGTGCATGCCAGCGGTCGAGCGCGGCTTCAATGACCTCCAGGGGGGCGGTGATCAGCGTCGGGAGAAAGCTCGTCGTTCCGGTCGAAAGCAGATAGCGGCGGGCTCGATCGAATCCGGCCGCCTCCCCCGTCAGGAAGTCGACGCCCGCGGCCCCGTTGATCTGCAGGTCGATCAATCCCGGGGCCAGGATCCCCTTCAGATCGATGTCCGGACGTTTCACCCGACCCCTGCGAACCCGCGTGATCCGCCCTGACTGGATCTCCACCGTTCCGGGCGCAAGATCGCCGTCGAGGGCGACGACGCGGTCGGCGGTGATGAGCCGGGGCATGGACTCAGGCCTCAATGGATCGTCTCGTCATCTCGCATGCTGGAGCCGCGCATGAGGCGCGTGAACTGCCGCTTGAGGCGCCAGCGCCGGTACAGCGCGAATGGATTGAGGGTTGTCCTCCGCTCCGGCCCTCGCGCGCGGCGCGGGCGCCGGGAAGCCGGCCCGCCCAAGAGGACATACCGGCCGGCCCGCACATACCACCAGGCGATGCCGCAGCCGGCGAGGGCGAAGAACCCCAGCGGAAAGGGAAACGAGAAGAAGACGAGGACGGCGACGCCGATCGCCAGCCAGCGCGACTCGATCGGCAGGACGAAGTACAGCAACAGCCGCTCGGAGGGGTTGATCGCGGCCCACGCGACGGTGACCGCGGCCAGCGGCAGACCCAGGCCGGCGAGGAAGCCGGCCCGCCCGAGGAGGGTTGCCCCGAGCCACAACCCCGCCGCGGTGCCGAGCGTCACCAGGATCAGAAACCGGATGTAGCCCGCGATCCCCCAGGCGCGCTCGAGACTTCCTCCAAACATCCACATCATGTACCCGCCGAGCAGTACCCAGAGGATCCCCGTCCCGATCAGTGGATAAGTGAGCAGCGACCAGGGAGCGCCGAGCACGGCATTCGTGCGGAAGATGAACGGCTCCCAGAGTGATCCGCCGACGACGAACGCGACGACGAAGGTCGCCGTGTGCACGCCGATCACGGACCACGTGACCGGACAAGAGCCGGGCAGTTGTGTCAGGGAGCGCGGCATGCTCGACTTCACGGTATCACAGTCAGCCAGTACAATCGAAGCCGTCGCCGGTTTCCCGGCAACGGGACCGAGCGGAGGTGCCTCATGGAGCTCAAGGCCGTCCGTATAGAGAAGCCTGAAGACGTTAACGTCGTCGTCGGGCAGAGTCATTTCATCAAGACGGTTGAAGACGTACACGAGGCGCTCGTGACCGCCGTCCCGGGGATCAAGTTCGGGCTCGCGTTCTGCGAGTCGTCGGGAAAACGCCTCATCCGCTGGACGGGGACCGATGAGGCGATGGTCGACCTGGCCCGCCGCAGCGCGCAGGCGATCGGCGCCGGCCACTCGTTTGCCCTCTTCCTGGCACCGGGGTTCTATCCGATCAATGTGCTGCCCGTGCTCCGCACGGTCCCTGAGATCGTGGGCTTCCATTGCGCCACGGCGAATCCGGTCGAGATCGTCATCGCCGAGAGCGAGACCGGCCGCGGCATCCTCGGCGTGATCGACGGTGGAACGCCGCTCGGTACGGAGGGCGAGGCAGACATCGCCTGGCGGAAGGACTTCCTGCGCAAGATTGGTTACAAACTGTGAAGTACCAGGTCCTCGCCGACGCGTACGCGCGTATCGAGCAGACGTCCTCCCGGTTAAGCATGACCGACCTGCTGGCCGGCCTCCTCCGCCAGACACCCAAGAACGAGCTGAGCCGGGTCGTCTATCTGACCCAGGGGAAGCTCTACCCGGATTTCGAGGGCATCGAGACCGGGATCGCGGAGAAGTCGGCGGTCCACGCCGTGGCACAAGCCACCGGCACTTGCTCTTCCACCGTCGAGAAGCAGCTCCGCAAGATGGGCGATCTCGGCTCGGTCGCAGAAGCGCTCGCCGCCAAGCAGCGGAGCCGCCGCGCCGTGCTGTCCGTTGACGACGTTCACCGTGAGCTGGACCGGGCGGCCCGGGCCACAGGCAAAGGATCGCAGAAGGTCCGCCTCGAGGCGCTCGCCGGCCTGATCACGCGCGCCACGCCCACGGAAGCCAGATACATCCTGCGCACCGTGACCGGCAAGCTCCGGCTGGGCGTCGGGGACATGACGGCCCTGGACGCGCTCGCCGTCATCTACGGCGGCGGGCGGACGGCCCGCAAGGAGTTGGAGCGGGCCTACAATCTCACCTCCGACCTGGGATACGTGGCCGAGACCGTCGGCAAGGGCGGGATGGACGCGATCCGGAAGATCCACGTCGTCGTCGGCAAACCGATCCGCCCGATGCTGGCCGAG
>DATDEG010000166.1:0-2407 GCA_036523465.1 bacterium | reverse complement strand
ATACCGCCACCCGCACCGGTTTCATCGCCCCCAGCCCCCCGCCGTGGTTCGCGCTGCTCCATCACCGTCTGCCCCCCTTCGCCGTCCGGGGCTCTTCGACCGCCCGGCCTCTGCCGCACGGTGCCGGCGCGGCTGCCACGTCCGGATCCGGTGCTCGAGTAACGCGACCGCCCCCTCACCCAGGATGCTGGCGAAGGGTATGACCCGGGCGCGACGCGGAATCTGGCCGCCCAGGCGTTCCAGGACCTTCGGCGAGGCAAGGACCACGTCGGCCCCCGTCAATGCGCTGCGGAGCTGGGCGGGATGCTGCAGGGTGGCGGAGCGGATCCGGGCGCGGGCGACGCCCACAGCGCGGATGGAACGCTCTTTGCTCTTCACCCCCTCCTGCGTCGCGCAGACCAAGGCGATGCGGCTGCTCGGCGCGAGGTGGGCGACCTCGTCCAGCGTGCGGAAGTCCGGAGCAGCCATGAGCCCGATGACCTCATGGGACGGGAGGCGCGCCTGCACTTCTTCCACGTGGAACAGCGTCGTGGCGACGATGTCTAGCCCCTCAGCGCCTCTGGGCACGTCCGCGAGCAGGACCGGGACCAGCGGCACGCGCAACCGGGCGGCCAACTGGCGCG
This sequence comes from bacterium, assembly GCA_036523465.1. GTDB lineage: Bacteria > Sysuimicrobiota > Sysuimicrobiia > Sysuimicrobiales > Kaftiobacteriaceae > Kaftiobacterium. The sequence goes on along the minus strand of DATDEG010000166.1, from coordinate 1,784 downwards.
TGAAGTAGGCGAGATCGGAGGAGTTGCACTCGACGAACCCGACGCGAGGAGATCGTGTTCCAGTACGCCGCTCCGCTGCCCGCGCGGTGATGAGCTCCCGCACGTCTTCCAGCCCCAGCCCCTGCGCCTCCGCCTCGGCCAGGAGGCGATCGGCGTAGGCGAAGAGCGCGGCAGGTTCGACCGCTGGAGCGCTCCGGACGAAGGTTCCGCGTCCTCGGACGGACTCGATCCACCCTTGCCGTTCGAGCGCCGCGTAGACTTTGGCCACGGTGTTGCGGTTGACCCGCAGGAAGCCGGCGAGCATCCGGACAGGCGGCAGGCGCTCCCCCGCCGGCAGCGTTCCGTACCGGATGAGGGCGACGAGCTGATCGGCGATCTGCCGGACGATCGGCAACGGCGCGTCCCGGCGGACGTACAGCGGGATGGAGAAAATTGTCCTAGCAGTAGTAGGACACACTAGGACAATTCTAGAGGCCCGGCGTGGCTCTCGTCAAGAGAGGCCACGAACAGGGTGCCCGACGACCGCGCGGAACAGTGAGGCGGAGCCGTTCCGTCCTCGCCGCCGGCCGGAGCGTGACCCTGGCGCGAGGACCCGCTGAGATGCGCCGTGAATATCTTCCATCCGGCGATTATCGTGAATATTCCCTGCGCGGCAGGCGTTGACCACGCGAGAGGAGACCGCGGTGGCGCAGCGAGAGATCGAGATCATTCTGATGCGGCAGCTGGCCAGCTACCTGACGGTCCCGATCTTCGTCGTCGACCCCGCCGGGACGCTCCTCTTCTACAACGAGCCGGCGGAAGGGTTACTCGGCAGAGTGTTTGACGAAGCCGGTGAGATGCCGATGGGTGAATGGTCGACGATCTTCCGGCCCACGGACGATGAGGGACGGCCGCTGGAGCCGGACGTCCTCCCCCTGGTCGTCGCGCTCAAGCACCGCCAGCCGGCCCGCCGCGCCTTGTGGATCGTCGGGCTGGACGGCGTGCCGCGGAAGATCGACGTGCTTGCCTTTCCGCTCATCGGCCAGGGAAACCGCCTGCTGGGAGCCGCCGCTGTTCTCTGGGACGTCAACGGCCGATGAAAATCACGTTTCGATGAAGATCGCGTCTCGATGAAGATCACGCTGTGGGGAACCCGCGGTTCGCTTCCGAGCGCGGGGCCCGAGACAGTCCGTTACGGCGGGAATACGTCGTGCGTGGAGCTCCGCGATGCCGCGGGGAGCCTGATCGTCCTCGACGCCGGGACCGGCATCCGGCGCCTCGGGAGCACGGTCGAACGCGACATCACCCGGCTGGACATCCTCCTGACCCATCTCCACATGGATCACATCCAGGGCTTTGGCTTCTTCGAGCCTCTCTTTCGACGAGAGCTCGAAGTCCACGTCTGGGGACCGCCGTCCACGACACACGACCTCCGGACGCGGCTGACGAAATACCTCTCCCCGCCGCTGTTTCCGGTACGACTCCGCGATCTTCCCAGCCGCCTGCACCTCCACGATGTCCCGATGGGGATCTTCGCTATCGGCTCGCTGCAGGTCCATGCCGCGCTCGTCTTCCATCCCGGCCCGACGGTCGGCTACCGCTTCGTGGAGCACGGCCACAGTCTCGTCTATATCCCGGACCACGAGCCGGCGCTGGGCGCGCGGACGTTTCCCGACTCGCCGCGGTGGACCTCAGGCTACGACCTGGCAAGCGACGCCGACCTTCTCATCCACGACGCCCAGTTCACGGATGAGGAGTACGACCGCCGTGTGGGATGGGGGCACAGCGCAATCGGGGACACGGCG
>DATDEG010000165.1:0-3761 GCA_036523465.1 bacterium | reverse complement strand
ACCACGATTTCATTCGCGGAGATCGTGAAGCTATCGGACCAAGAGTTGCTGGCGCGCCTCCAAGTTCTCGCTGGCAAGGAGCGAGACGTAACGGCGGCCCTTATCGCCCACCTGTCCGTCATGGACGAACGCCGGCTCTTCCTCGGCGAGGGATGCTCGTCGCTCTTTGTCTACTGCACGCGCGTTCTTCGTTTCTCCGAGTCAGCCGCCCACCGACGGGTGGAAGCCGCACGGATAGCCCGCGCGTTCCCCCTGATCCTTGAAATGCTCTCGGCCGGGCAGGTTAACCTCACTACCATCCGACTACTGGCGCCCGAACTCACGCCTGCCAATCATAGAGATCTCCTGGAGGCAGCCACCCATAAAAGTAGACTCGACGTAGAGAGACTCATCGCGCGCCGTCGACCGCAAGCTCCTGTTGCTTCGACAGTGCGCCAACTCCCGACTCGCGCCGCCAGCCTTGTGTTCTCCGCACTGAACGGCGCCCAAATGGATGGCACCCAGGCTCCTGAGGCTACGGCCGGCCCCGATCCAGCCGCCCCTGAGGCTCCCCCGACGCTTGTTGTTAGACCCCCTGCGCGGCCTGTCGTAGTCCCCCTGTCGCCCAAGCGTTACAAGATTCAGTTCACGGCCTCTGAGGAAACACACGACCTGCTGCGGCGTGCCCAGGATCTCCTCCGGCACCAGATTCCCAGTAGCGACGTGGGGGAGGTGGTAGCGAAGGCGTTGCGACTGCTGGTCAAGCATCTTGAGAAGGAGAAGTTCGCCGCCACGGATCATCCGCGCGGCCGCCGGGACTCAGATTCACGCTCGCGCCACATTCCCGCCGAGGTCCGGCGCGGAGTGTGGCAGCGCGACGGTGGCCAGTGCGCCTTTGTGGGACACAATGGCCTCCGCTGTGTGGAGAGATCGCCCCTGGAGTTTCACCATGTCAAAGCGTACGCGGCGGGCGGGAAAGCGACCGAAGCCAACGTTGAGCTCCGGTGCCGAGCGCACAACACCTATGAGGCCGAGCTCGATTTTGGACCACACGCCGGGGCGACAGGGAGGATGAACCTATCCAGTAGGCATGTGCAGGGTCGATGATCCCTTTGCGAAAAGGTGTCATCCCGAGGCGGTCGAAGGCAGACAAAGCCCTGGCTGGGAGCCGTCGGACGCCGGTTAGCAATGCCCCTTGGCTACATCTTCACACGCGCGACAAATCCCTATTGACGGCTTCGGACTACCGATGGTATCCTGCCGCCAACGCAGCCATTCTCAGATGGCTGACAGGAAAGGAGGTGAGGCCGACGATGCATCGACTGACCCCGGCCCACCTGAAAGGATTTGTGGTCTAGACGGATCTTTTCCGGATAGACCAGCGTCCTGGTCTTGTGGGCCGGGGCGCTTTTCTTTATCCCGTCGTATTGACTAACCTTTCCGTCTAACCCCCAGGTACGACGGGGCATTCAAGGGGCGACGGACGCAGGCGAGCACGTCCGGAGGCAGGGCACGGCAGTGTGGCGCGGTGTCGTTGTCGTCATTCTTGTCGGTGTGCTGGCCGCGGGTGCCGGGGCTCAGGTGAGCCCGCATCTCCCGGCTGGATTTCTCACGCCCGCGCCCGTCCGTGTCGCCCAGTCATCGCCACCGCCACCCCCTCCTGCCGCGTCCACACCTGTCACGGCGAAGGTTGCCGTTGTCCAGGATGTCCGGTGGATCGATGAAGGGAAGATCGGCAAGGTCGTCATCAGCCTGGACGGCCCGGCCAACTTCCGCGCCGTCAGCACGAGCGAGTACGTCCTCATCGACATCTGGCGCGCTGGAGAGGCGCGCTGGCGGACCACCGCCGTGCAACATCCGTACGTGCGCCGCCTCCGTGTACGTCAGTACACACCGCAGCTCGCCCGGGTGTATATTGACCTGAAGCAGCCGGCACGCTACAAGACCTTCGTCCGGACCGACCCGCACCAGATCACGGTGCTCGTCATTCCGCCGTGGATGGCCACCGTCAAACTGCCGCTATCGCTGGCCTACGAGAAGTTCCGGGCCGACACAGGTCGGGGAACGACGGCCGTGCATGTCCTGCGCGTGGATCCTTCATCTCCGGCGATCCAGATCCGGCCGGTGCTCGCCGGGGACGTCGACCTCGGCGCGGAAACGACGAGCGTCATCGCCACGCGGTACGACGCGCTCGCGGGCATCAACGGCGGCTACTTTGGCGGCAGCGGCAGGCCGCTGGGCATGATCGTCATCGACGGCAAACTCATCTCCGCCCCGCTGCCCAAGCGCACCGTCTTCGCCATCTCGCGGACCGGGCAGCCGGTGATCGGCGCTTTCGAGTTCAACGGCCATGTGGTCACGCCCGACCAGACCGCCCTGTGGGTCTCCGCGGTGAACCGGCCGCCGCACGCGCAGGGGGTGGCCGTCTACACGCCCGAGTACGGACCGCTGACGCCGGATCTCGGCGTGGCCGTGCTGGTCCGCCACGATGTCGTCGAGGCGTTCTTCAACGGCCGCACGCTCATCCCCGAGGATGGCTACGTCCTCACCGCGAATCGCGCCGACGCGGCACTGCTCACCGGACATCTCGGCCTGGGACAGCGCATCACCCTGCGCCTGCAGATCCACCCGAACGTCGATGTGCTCAACGCGCTGGGCGGCGGACCGCGGTTGGTGAAGAACGGGCAGGCCCAGGTGCCCTTCGCCTGGGAGTGGTTCACCCTGCGGTTTCATGACACTCGGGCGCCGCGCACGGCGGTGGGCTTCACGAGCGCGGGCAAGCTCATCTTCGTCACCGTGGACGGCCGGAGCGCCCGCAACACTGGGATGACGCTGCGCGAACTGGCGGACCTCATGGTCCGACTGGGCGCCGTCGAGGCGATGAACCTCGACGGCGGAGGCTCTGCGACGATGGTCGTCGGGGGGCGGATCGTCAACGAGCCTTCCGACGGCCGGGAACGTCCCATCGGCTCCGCGCTCCTGGTCCTGCGCGGAGCGCCTTAAGCCCCAACTTCCGTTACGCACCCGCGTAGGGAACCGTTACCTGCGGGGGGAAAAGTAGGGGCCGTGGCCCCCCCACCCCGCCGTGAACTCCCCGAGTACCTCGATACGCCGGGGCAGGATGCCCACGAATTGAGGGGGTTGCTGGAAGACATCCGCCGCACGAACCGGCGGTTCGGCGGCCGCCGCCTCATCCTGCGATACCTCAACCAGTTCCTTCGATCGCTGCCGGGACGTCCGCTCCGCCTGCTTGACGTCGCGACCGCGAGCGCCGACATCCCGTGCGCCATCGCCGGCTGGGCGCGCGATCTGGGGATCGCCGTCCACATCACCGCCCTTGACATGAGCCCCGACATCCTCGCGCACGCCGCCGTGGATACGGTGCGATTCCCGGAGATCACGCTCATGCGGGGGGATGCGCGCGCGCTTCCGTTCCCCGACCGGGCGTTCGACGTCGTCATCTGCGGGCTGGCCATGCACCACTTCAGTTTCGGCGACGGCGTCAAGGTGCTCGGCGAAATCGGCCGCGTGGCGCGAGGTGCATTCGTCGTCAACGACGTCGTCCGGTCTTGGCCCGCGTACGCGGGAGCGTGGCTGGATACGCGCTTGCTCACACGCAACCGGTTGGCCCGCCATGACGGGCCGCTCTCCGTGCTCCGGTCGTTCACCCCCGGCGAGTTCCGGGAGATGGCCGCTTCCGCCGGATTGAGGGATGTCAGGCTACACCATCATCCGATGTTCCGAATCGCGCTCGTGCGCGCGCCATCGCTCCCGCAATCTCC
>DATDEG010000164.1:0-1672 GCA_036523465.1 bacterium | reverse complement strand
AGGGAGGCTACGACCTGGCTGTCGTTTGCCTGTGTGGAGCGGTTCTGGTCCACCAGGACCCGTGCACTCTCGCGCGCCTCCCCGGTGTAGAAGAGGAGGACGTTTCGCTCGATCCGGTCGATGATCTCGGGCCGCAACCGCAGCGGGTCGACCACCACTCCGTCGGCGGAGAAGACGAAGCTATTGATGCCGCCGAACGCTGCGGCGTATTGGTCCTGCTTGCCGATGGGCATCCCCAGCTTTTCGATCTCGATGTAGGAGGCCAGTTCGGCGATCTCGTTCTTGGACAGCCCCAGCCCGAGCAGGCTGGTCAGCGCCTTGATCGTGGCCACGGCCACGGTACTCGAGGAGCCGAGGCCGGTTCCCGGCGGGACTTGCGACGCCAGGAACATCGACAGGCCCTCGTGGACGTTGAAGTGGTTGAGGATCGCCCGCGGCAGGGCGAGATCGCCGTCCCAGATCATCGGCGCGTCCGCGGACTGGCGGAAGAACGTCTGGTAGTCCGACGACATGATCTGGATCGTGTCGCCCTTGTTGACCGTCATGAAGACGTAGAAGTACTTGTCGATGGCCGCGCTGACCACCATGCCGCCGTGCCGCTCATAGAAGGAGGGGAGGTCTGTCCCGCCTCCGGCGAAACTCACTCTGACGGGTGCCCGGGCGATCAGCATTGTCTATTCTTGATAAACATTCTTCGACAAGTGTGGATGGGACGCCCTCCCGCGGCGTCACGAACTGGCTCCAGGACCCCTCAGGGGAGGATTACGGGGACAGCGAAGCCGTCAGGTCGCGCTCTTGGCGTAGTGGCGGTATGCGGAGACATCGCCACTCTCCACCGGAACGCGGTTGAGCACCATCCCCAGCACGTGCGCGTTCTGCAGCCGCCTTTTGATAGTTTGCTCCACGTCCATGCGCGGAGTCCCCGCGCGGACGACGAGCAGCAGACCGTCCAGATAGGAGGCGAAGAGCGCCGTATAGGCCACCGACGCCACGGACGGCAGATCCACGATCAGGGTGTCGCAGCGGTCCCGGAGTTCATGGAGCAGCCCGGAGATGACATTCGGCCGCAGCAGCGCGGTCGGGTTGCGCAGCTTCGGACCCGCGGCCAGCAGCCGCAACACCGGCGGATCGGTCACGGTCTGGAGACAGTTGTCCAGATGGTCCTTGCCCTCCAGGACGGTGGAGAGCCCACGCTCGTTGGACAGCTCGAAGATCTGGTGCAGCGCCGGCTTGTAGAGGTCGCCATCCACCAAGATCACGCGGTTCTCCGTCTCCGCGGTGATGAGGCTCAGATTCGCGGAGGTGGTCGTGGCGCCGTGTTCGGGATTCAACCCGGTGACTCCGATGGACCACGGCGCCTTCCCATTGCCGTGCAGGATGCTCATCTTCAGCGACCGATACGCTTCGGCAAATGGCGAAAGATCGCCGTAGGTCGTGATCAGATCGCTGCGGGGCGTCGATGAACTCATAGTCCTCCCAGCTACCGTGAGCCTTGGAGCGTCTGGACGATGCTGTGACCCAGACGTACGGCGTCATCGGTGGCCGCTCCGGCCTGGAGCGCGTACGCGGCGATAACCGCGCCGGCGAGCACGAAGGCGACGATCAGGGACAGCATCAACACGGACACCGCGGGCGCCGTAGTCAGGTGCCGGTGGGTCTTCGCATCGAGGGT
>DATDEG010000163.1:0-2122 GCA_036523465.1 bacterium | reverse complement strand
ACGAGACTCCGGAGCTTCGGGATGCCGTCGAGCATGGCCCGCACAACGGCCATCCGGTCCGGGACGTCTCGGACCGTGGAAAGAACGACCATCACCTCGCCGCTGTGTGGAGCATACTGGACGATGAACCCGCGGACGAGTCCTCGTCCGGTCGCCGGGTCAAACACAGGCCAGCCGAGGTCGACCAGCGCCGCCCGGGTCGCCTCTAACGCCCCGACATTGGCCGAGTGCTGGATGGGACACTCTCGTACGTTAATGACGCGGAGGTCGCCGCCTGAGACGTGGAATCCCGCGACGAGACGCTCCCCTCGCATCGCCACGGACGCCTGCAGTCTGTCCCGATACGCCCAGGGAGGGCTTCCCACCGCGTCACGGACGATCGTGGACACCCCGCCGAGCGCCGGAGCGAGGATCTCACGGACGAGCGCCGTCTTGTGCTGCAGCTGGCTCTCATAGCCCAGGTGCTGCCACTGACAGCCCCCGCACACCCCGAAGTGCCGGCATTGCGGCCGCTGAGCGTACGGCGACCGCCGGAGCAGTGAGACGATCTTCCCGACAGGATCCGGGCCTCCGCGGACGATCTCGATGACCGCCGACTCGCCCGGCGCGGCGAACGGGACGGTAACCGCATGTGGACCCGCCGACCCCACCGCGGATCCTCCAACGTCCAACTTCCGGAACGTCACCGTGACCTTCTGCCCGCTGCGGAGCCAGCCAGGACTCCGCTGCAGCGCCCGCACGTTTCCACTCCGGGTCGCCGGACGCCGGGTCATCCGCCCAGCCGCTCCCGGAGAAGCCGGTTGACCGCCTCGGGGTTCGCCCGGCCGCGCGTCCGCTTCATGGCCTGCCCGACGAGAAACGTGAGCGCCGCCGCTTTCCCGGCGCGGTAGTCCGCCGCGGGCCCGGAGTTGTCCGCGAGCACGGCATCGACGACGCCGGCGAGCTCGACGCCGTCGCTGATCTGACGGAGGTCCTTCGAGGCGACGACCTCCCGAGGCATGCGGCCCGTACGCGCGACCTCGGGGAGGATCTCCTTCGCCGTCCGGCCGCTGATCGTTCCGCCCTCGACCAGGTCGAGCAACTCGGCAAGGTGAGCTCCGGTGACGGGCACGTCCTCCAACTCCATGCCCTCCGCGTTCAAGTACCCAGAGAGGTCCCCGGTGAGCCAGTTGCTCACGGCGCGCGGATTGGGGTGAAGCCGGACCGTCTCCTCGAAGAGTGCCGCCATGGCCTGCGATGAAGTCACCAGAGCGGCGTCTGAGGCCGTCAGGCCGTAGCGTTCGACGTACCGGCGCCGTCGAGCATCCGGCAGCTCCGGCAGCGCCGCTCGGATCTGCGCGATCGATTCCTCGGAGAGGGCGATCGGGACGAGATCAGGCTCCGGGAAGTACCGGTAATCCTGCGCCTCCTCCTTCGTGCGGGAGGCGAAGGTGACCCCGCGCCGTTCATCCCAGTGTCGCGTCTCCTGCACCACCGGCTCGCCGCGCATCAGCAGGGTCTGCTGCCGCGCCGCTTCATAGCCGAGCGCCCGCTCCACGGAGCGCAGTGAGTTCATGTTCTTCACTTCGGTACGGGTGCCCAGGCCTCCGCCCACTCTGCGCAGCGAGATGTTGGCATCGCAGCGCAGACTGCCCTCTTCCATCCGTCCCGTACTCACCTCGATGGCCTGTAGGACGGCGCGTAACCGGCTCAGAAAGAGCCGCGCCTCGCCCGGGGAGCGGAGATCGGGCTCGGTGACGACCTCCATGAGCGGGACCCCCGCGCGGTTGAAGTCGATGAGCGAATATCCGGCTCCCGGATCAGCGTGCACCAGCCGCGCCGTGTCCTCTTCGAGATGCACGCGGCGGACGCGGATCCGCCGCGCGCCGCCGTCCCCGAAAGGTAGCTCGAGGCCCCCTTCCGTCGCCAGCGGCGGATGGATCTTGTACTCGTACTGAGTGATCTGGTAGTTCTTCGGCAGATCGGGGTAGTAGTAGTTCTTCCGATGGAACCGGCTCTGCGCATGCGCATGGCAATCCAACGCCGCGGCGGTGCGCAGGCCGAGCTCTACGGCGCGCGCATTGAGGACCGGCAGCGACCCGGGGAACCCGAGGCAGGTCGGGCAGGTCTGCGTGTTCGGAGG
>DATDEG010000162.1:0-2267 GCA_036523465.1 bacterium | reverse complement strand
CCGCCTTGCCGGACCAAGTGGCTCATTTCTTGAGGTTCGTTCACAGGGGGATGCTGGCCGCGCGCGCCGCCGCATCAGCGCCGCCGTCTTGGCCCGCACCGGTACGGCGCTGCCCGGCGTCCTCGTGTTGCGCAGCCTCAGCGAGGATCCAGGCGTCGAGATCGCCACCGGCGCCGTGCACGTGCAGACGTTCGCCCGCTACCGCGCCGCGATCAGCGCGGACCGCGTGACTTACGCGGGGTGGCGCATCGAGCAGGTCGCGCAGGCTCCCGGAAGCGGCCGTGGACCGTGTTACACGCACGCGGATTGCGTCGCTGCGGGCCATCCGCACTGGTGGCCGGGCCACCGGCGGGCGGTCTACGCCGGCGTACCACTGCGGCGGGATCCTCTCTCCGGGAATCCCGTCCCCGACCCGAGGAGGCCCGACGCCGTGCTCGGGTTCATCTGTCCGGCCGGTCCGCCTCCAGGACAGGCGGTGCAGACCGTCGGGACGGACGGTCCAGGCTTTCAGACCAGCGATCTGCGGGCCGATCTCGATCCCGCCGATCCGCTTCAGGCCGCGGTCGCCACACAGCCGATGTACGGATGCACCGTTGATGGCTTGCCGTACACATGGCTCAGAGACGCCGTCGACATCGATGAGGGCGATCCCGACCGGTTCCTCTGGTTCAAGATTGTCCGGTTCGACCAGTGGCTGGCCCGCTACATGTGTTTCGATGAGCGCGCGCTCACGTGGGTCCCGTGCAACGGCTTCCATGTCGACCCGGCTCAGGGCGACCCGAGTCTCGGCGTCGTGCTTCCACCACTCCCTGGGTCTGCCTGGGCGCAGAACTACGACCAGCGCCGCACCGGCGGCGGATCGTTCTCACCGTCCGATCTCGACCTCGACCGGTGCACGGACCCTCCGCGTTGCCTGAATCCCGGCAACGGCCGGACGACGGTCGCACTGCGCCACGGAAGCTACACGCTGCTTTGTCCAGCCTCGTGTCCAGAGGGCCATGGTGTCCTGATCACTGACGGTGATCTGACGGTTGCCGGCTCCTTCACCTATCTCGGTACCGTCGTCGTTGGAGGGACGCTGGCCACAGCCTCCGGCGCCGCCATGACGATATACGGGACGGTGTCCGCAGCCCGGGTCGTGAACACCGGAGGAGTGCTCCGTCTGTTGCCGGGGACCCCCGTGGCGGTTGGGGGAGCGGGCCCTGTGACTATCTTCCGCAGGGCATGGTGGGAGCGTTGACCGGTCGCCGGGCCAGATTTTGACGTATGTACGAGCTATGCAGCATAATGCAGATATGCGGACGACCCTCAATCTGGACACGGATCTCATGAAGAAGGCGGCCAGGCTCACAGGCATTTCACAGAAGACCGCGCTGATCCATCGCGGGCTCGAAGCGCTCATCCAGCAGGAGAGCGGGCGACGGCTGGCCCGGTTAGGGGGCTCGATGCCCTCGATCCGTCCGATCAGGCGGCGGAGAACGGAACGCTTGGGGTGACATTGGTCGATTCCTCGGTCTGGACAGACCACTTGCGCGCAGGAAACGCCCGTCTTGTCTCTCTTCTGGAGGACGCCCTCGTCCTCACCCACCCGTTTGTCATCGGCGAGCTTGCCTGTGGGAGGTTTGAGAGCCGAGAGAAGGTCTTGACTCTCCTCCGGGCGCTTCCCTCGGCGGAAGTGGCCGATCACGATGAAGTCCTCAAGTTTGTCGACCGATATCGGTTGTACGAAAAGGGTATCGGCTGGATTGATGCGCACCTGCTGGCCTCCGCACGGCTCTCAGCCGCGGCGCTCTGGACCGTTGATCGACCGCTGCATCGAGTCGCCGGCTCGCTACGCCTGGCGCTCTGACAGGCGAAACGCGTTCTGCAGGAAGCGGAGGCCAGGGGCTGAAGTGTGTTCCACATCCTTGACCATGATGGATAAGAAGATGCACGACGGATCTTCGCAACTTCCTTGGAAGATCGATGGGGCGACCGGCCTTCCGTGGTTCACGACGATCCACGGCGAGATGGCCGAGCGCGCGCTGGGGCAGGATCTGCACGTCGTGGACATCCACCTGGCAGGGTTGGCCACCGTGTTGGACACCCAGGGACCAGCGGCCTTCGCCGCGATCCTTCGGGAGATCGTGGGCGTCGCCGGCGGCCTCCTCGATGATCGCGATCAGTTGAGCCGGCAGGCAGGAGATCGGCTGGTCCTGGTCACGGCGCGGCGACCGGAAGAGCTGGCGGCGCTCATGCGGACCATGGTTGTTCAGATCTCCGGCGCC
>DATDEG010000161.1:0-4642 GCA_036523465.1 bacterium | reverse complement strand
CCGCGAAAGCGAGCAAAAGAACCATTCGCTGCGGAGCGAGCATTCACCCCAGGGCTTCTCGCGGTAGGTCCTCGTCCCCTGCGCCCTCCTTCTCACTCCACTGGGGGCAACGACAATGTCCACCAGAGGTCGGAGCAGTGGCTCTAGGTCGTCTCAGGCAGAGGCCGAGCGACCGTGGGAAAGCACACGATTACGATCCAGCGGGGCTCGATGCTGTTAGTTGAAGCGGGAGATCGTCACGAGATCAGAAACGACGGGGCGCATCCGCTGGTCACGATCAACGTCTACGCCCCGCCGGCCTACTGATCGTCCCGGCTCCTAGGGGGCGGGCGCCAGGACGTTGATCGCCCCCGTCATGCCGCGGGAGGCGTGATCGAAGACACCGCAGACGAATGGAAACGTGCCGCGCTCAGAAGCCGTGAACGTGAGCTCGAACTTCTTCCCCGGCTCGACCGCGAAGAACTGGCGTTCTTCGGCAGTACCGGTCCGGAACTCGCCGGTCGCCGTCGCCTGATTCCGCATGAACAGTCGCGCCGCGATGCTATGGTTGCGCTTGTCGGGATCCTCGTTCTCGATCTGCAGCACCACGGTATCGCCCTGATTTACGGTGATGATAGACGGCGTGAACTTCCACGAGACCATGCTGACCTGGAAGACTTTACGCTTCCCGGTTTCCTGCGCTCGGGCCGGTGTCGTGACCACCGGAAAAATCAGCGCGGCGAGCAGGAGCAGCGCCGGTAGGATAGTGCGCAATCGCATACCAATTCCCCCCTAGTGTGTGACTGATTGCTTACTACCTTTACGGTCCCCATGTAACGGCGGCATCACGGATGGGCGAGAACTCTGCAACAGCGCGCCGTATAATGGGAGCCGCGATGTCCACTATCCTGGCCTGCCCGTACTGCGGCTTCGCGAATCAGCTCGGGGCGAAGTTCTGCGCGAACTGCGGCAGGCCCGTCGCCTCGCGCTGTCCTGAGTGCGGGGCGGACGTTGCCTCCGGCGCGCGCTTCTGCTCGAACTGCGGCATCCTGCTCGCGGGCCGAGCCAGGACCGAGACCGGCGTGTCTCCGGAAGTTCCCGCGGAAGCACGGAAGGTCGTCACTGTCCTCTTCGCCGATCTCGCGGGCTCCACGGCCTTGACGCAGCGCCTCGACCCCGAGGAAGCGCGGCAGGTCGTGGGCCGATTCTACGACGTTGTCCAGCACGTCGTTGAACGCTGGTTTGCCGGCAGCGTGGCCAACTATCTCGGCGACGGCGTGCTGGCGGTCTTCGGCCTGCCGGCCGCGCACGAGGACGATCCCGAGCGGGCGGTTCGCGCCGGCCTGGCCATCCGCGACGCCATGCCGGTGCTCAACGCGCATCTGGGTTCGACCTTCGGCGTGCAGCTCGCCGTGCGCGTCGGCATCGACACGGGCGAGGTCGTCGCGGCCACCGGATCCACCTTCGACCGCGACTTCCTTATCTCCGACGCGGTCACCACCGCGGCCCGCCTGCAGCAGACGGTCTCAGCGGGTACCGTCGTCGTGGGCGAGCGTACCTACCGGCTAACCAGCCAGAGCATCGAGTACACTGATCTTCCCCCGATGCTGGTGAAGGGCAAGGATGACGCGATCCGCGTCTGGGCCGCGGTGCGGGCCCTGCCCGAAACGAGCGACGTGCGGCGCATCGCCGCGCCACTGGTCGGCCGCCACGGGGAACTGGCGCTGCTCCGCCATCTCTACCAGCGCACGCACGACGAGGGACGCCTGCATCTCGTCACCCTGATGGGACAGCCGGGGATCGGCAAGAGCCGCCTCCTGCGGGAATTCCTCGCCGAACTGCGCGAGACGATTCCCACGCCGCTCGTCCTGCGCGGCCGGAGCGTCGCCTTCGGCCAGCAGATCGGTTACCATGCGCTGCTCGACATCCTCCGTGCGCAGGCCGGCCTGATGGATACGGACGCGCCTGAAGTCGTCCGCGAAAAGCTCGCCGGCTGGCTGCGAGGCGTCCTCCCCGCTGAGAACGCGCTCCTCGACGGACTCCAGTTGACGTTTGGGGGTGAGCCGGCCGGCGCCGACCCCGGCGAGATCCGGCGGAAGCTGTTCGAGGCATGGATCGGGCTCGTGTCCTCCCTCGCCGCAACGCGCCCTGTGGTGCTGGCGTTCGAAGATCTCCACTGGGCGGACGAAGGTGTCCTCGATCTCATCGAGATGCTCGGCGACCGCGCGCGATCGGCACCGATCTTCGTCATTTGCATCGCCCGTCCCGAGATTCTCGAGCGCCGCCAGAGCTGGGGCGGCGGCAGACGGAATGCGACGACCATTGACCTGCCTCCGCTGCGCGCGACCGAGGTCGAGCAACTCGTCGCCTCGCTGGGCAGCCAGGGTCTCGCCGCCGATGTCCTTCAGACGATCGCCCGGCGTGCCGAAGGCAACCCGCTGTTCGTCGAAGAGTTGGTGCGGATGATCATGGAGGGGAGCGTACCGGGCACACAGATCCCCGACACCGTGCAGGCCGTCATCACCGCCCGCATCGATCGCCTGCCGGTTCCGGAGCGGCGGGCCCTGCAGACCGCGGCGGTCATCGGGCGGACATTCTGGCCGTCGGCCGTCGCCGCCCTCGCCGGCCAACACCCGGACGAGACCACGACAATCCTGGGGAGTTTGGTCGGTAAAGAGCTCATCGTTGAACGTCCCGCATCGACCATTGCCGGCGAGCGCGAATATGCCTTTCGCCACATCCTCACCCGCGACGTGGCGTACAATCTGCTGCCCCGCACGCACCGCCAGCCGGCGCACGCGCAGATCGCCCGCTGGCTGGAAGGGCGCCTCGGCGAGCGCGTCGAGGAGGTCATCGAGGTCCTCGCCGAGCACCTCCGCGTTGCCGGGGATGAGCGGGCGGCGGCCTATCTTCATCGCGCCGGGAACAAAGCGCGCCGCCAATACGCGAACGCGGACGCGCTGAGGCTGTTCGATCAAGCGCTGGAGGCGGCGGGGGCGGTTCATGGCGATCCCAACCTCATCGGCGCCATCCATCGCGATCGCGGCGATGTGCGTCAACTCACCGGCGAGTACGCCGGGGCGATGGAGGCCTATGACGCCGGGCTGCGCGAGGCCCAGCGGGCGGATGCCGGAGAGTTGGAAGCAGCGCTTGAGAACAGGGTTGGGGTCATCTATCACCGGCAAATGAACCTCGAGGAGGCCGAGCGCCACTTCCGCCGGTCGGCGGATGTCGCCCGCGCCGCGGGAGCCCGGGCCGCTCTCGGACAGACGCTGGTCGATCTGGCCAATATCGCCTGGGACCACGGGGCGATGCCGCCCGATCATCCGGCCCTCCAGGAAGGTCTCGCGCTCCTCCGCGCCGCGGGAGACCAGGCCGGCGTGGCCCGCGCCGTCAATCTGCTCTGCATGGGCTACGTCGGCGCGGGGCTCGGAGAAGAGGCGCTGGCCGCCGCGGCGGAGGGCGTCAATGCCGCGCGCGACGCCGGGGATCGTTCTCGTGAAGCGACATCGTTGAGCTACCTCTGCGTCATCAACGGGTTCCTGGGCCGATACCGGATCGCCCTGGAGCACGGGAGTGACGCCCTCCGCATCGCGGAGCAGATCGGTGACCGGCGCCGCGCGGCCTACACGCGGTTCTTCATGGGCCGCATCCAGACGAGCTTCGGGATGTGGCCGGAGGCATTGGCCAATCTCGAGATGGCCCGGGGTATGACCAAAGGATTAGCCAGGATCCAGTATCCCTGGCTCTATTACTTCAGCGGGCTGGCCTATCAGCTCACGGGAAGTCTCGAGGAGGCGGCCGTGATGTGGCGGGCGGGCGCCGAGGTGGAAAGCCGGTCCCCGGCATGGCGCCAGATCTCACTGGCGTCGTCGATCGAGCTCGCCCAGCACGAGGGCAACGAACGGGCTCTCCAGGAAGCGCTCGATGAGGTGATCCGGCTCCCCGGGGGAAGCTTCGTGCCGTCCGATGTCGAGGTCGTCTTGCTGATCGGGGAGACACTCCTCGATGCTGGTCGACTCGATGACTTAGCGGCGTTCGTCGCTTCTCGCCGGCCGGGCATTGAACGCTTCGGCTCGTTCCCGGGGTTGGCCTCGCTGGCCATGCTCGATGCCCGCCTGGCAACCCGCGACGGCGATGTGACGCGCGCCGACGAGCTGCTTGCGCGGGCGGTGCGGTGGAGCGACGAGGCGGAGGACGCGCACCGCCGCTGGCGGGCCCGGGAGCTCAGAGCCGAGCTGTTAGGGCAGCAAGACGATCGTGCGGCGCTGCGGCAGTTCCTGTCGGAGACCGCGGCCCGGCTGCCCGAGGACCTCCGTGCACGGTTTCTCTCCAGCACCCGAGTCGCGGCCGCACTGAACTGACAGGGCCCTGACCCTACAGCGGAAACGGCGACACCGGCCGATCGCCGGCCGGCGTCATCGTTCAACCCGTCGGACGGTACTCTGGCGGCCATGGGGAGCTCCAGCGTCCATCCGCTCCACCGCCACCGGCAGCCCGGATCGAAGCAAGCGGGGGAAGTTCCAATGTTCCACGTTAGGGATCGCCATCCCACCTGCGCGGCGAAGCCATTCGGGAACTCACGCCCCAGCGCCACCTTGTAATCGACCGTGTTCCCGCTCGTCAAGCTGAGGACCGGGGAACTTGACGACCAGCTCGGGCC
>DATDEG010000160.1:0-6957 GCA_036523465.1 bacterium | reverse complement strand
TTCACGGCGAGGAGCACGGTCCAAAACAGCGGCCCCAACCGGCGGCGGCGGCGGAAGATGTCCGATGCGATCGCCCATGCCGCCAGCACAGCATTGCCCGCCACGACGATGAGCATGAGCGCGGGATACGCGTGGACGGCGACCAACCGCATCGCAGAGTTGACCTTTCCACATCCTCCACGGCCGCCCCTGCCCCATGTCCGCGGAGGGGGTTGTAGGGCGGACGCCGCGCGTGTGTCCCCCCACACGTTGGTTGGTCAGGGTCCGGACGCCGCGCGTGCGTCCCCCTAGAGTTCTCGTGGGTGTACGCCTTGCGAATCTGGTGGCGACGCGCTAACCTAGGGCGCTCGAAGCGTCCGGTATGTCCCCACCACCGCTTGCACCTGCCAGCCTCCCTCGGGCTGCGGCAGCTCTCCGGCATGGAACGACAGCCGGACACCCCGGAGGATGAGCCTCAGCCGCCGGCTGCTGTGGACACAGAGGGTGGGGAGCCCCCGGCTCAGCTGCTCGAGAACGCCGGGCGCAAAGGCTGCACCGGCAAGCCCAACTGTGCCGCCGGGATGAGACGGTATGACGGCGACGGTATCAGCGTAGACGAGGGGCCGCCGGCGGGCGTCAGTGAGGACCGCGTGGCGGTACCCGCGCCGGCGGACGATCGGCTCACGCTTCTTCGGAGATCTGCCCATCATCGAAGGGCGCTGTAACTTCCCGCGTGCAGCCACGCTTCGGAAGTGAAGGGGCACGCACCCGCGGCGTCCCCCTGCACCCCCTCCGCGGACATCAGTGGCGCGTTCCGGTCGGCCCCGGCTCCCGGATCAGTTGCTCGACAAGTTGGATGAGTGTGGCGAGACCGAGTAGGAAGAGGCTGGAAGCGACGAGGACGCCGACGACCTTGACCAGGTCCTCCATAAGTCCCACCTCGAGGGTAGTACTCACCACCTTCCCGCGAACGGACTTCCATAGGCCTTGGGATTTGGGACCCGCATCCCGAGGCCGGCTGGTTTGGCGCCATGGAGCAACCTGTTATAATCGTGGCGAACGCGCCCGTAGCTCAGCGGATAGAGCGACGGCCTCCGGAGCCGTAGGTCGTGGGTTCAAGTCCCTCCGGGCGCGCCACTGAACCTAGTTCCGCCAGATTCCCGATCACGGTTCGAGTACGAGCAGCGCTTGGACCCCATGCGCCTGATAACGGCGATGCCATGGAAGATCGATCTCAGCCCAGCGCTCGCCGGTATCGTCCGACCTGAACACGCCCCGATTGTCTGCGCCGTAAACGACTTCCGGCGCGTCCGTCACGGCAAAGTGCATGACAGTGGTGCCCTCCGCGGTGGGAAGCCCATCACTCACCGCCGTCCAGGCGCTGTCACCGGCTTTCCGATAGACGAATGTCTCCGCGTTCTTCGGGTTGTAGGCGTGCCAGGGTCCGGACGATGCGGAGACCAGCACCGTCGAAGGGTCGGTGGGAGCGACGGTGATGCCGACGAGGTACCGGTGGTTCAATCCCTTGACGTCGCGCCGCCAACTCCGGCCGGCATCGCGGGTCTCGAAGTAACCGTCTCCGGCGGCCGAATAGAAGCGATCCGGCGTGCCGCGGTGGCTGGCCAACGTATGGGTATCGAATGGGCCGCCTGGAACGCGGTCTTCCCACGTGCGCCCGCCGTCCGGTGTCCGCACGAGCGCGCCCGCCTCGATAGCGACGTAGAGCCGACCGGGAGAGTTGGGATCCACCTCGATCCACCGCACGTGGTGGGTCTGGGGCCGGGGTGGAAAGCTCCAGTCCTTCGACGAGGGGAGCGCGGTGAGTCCCGCCAACTCTTCCCACGTCTCGCCTGCATCCATGGACCTGAAGAGGTGGCTGGGTTCCGTACCGACGTAGACGGGCGCGGCCGCGCCGCCACCGTCGCTGGGTGCCACGGCAACGGCTGTGATGTGGCGCCCCGCCAGCGGTTCCCCGATGGGCCGCCACGATCGTCCCTCATCGTCGCTCCGCCACAACCCTTGTTCCGTCCCGGCGTACACGCGGCCGGGTTGCCAGCGATCAGCCGCCGCGGACGTGAGCGATTCCCCGGCCAAGGCCTCTTCCACGTGCCATCGCTGCGCCTTCCGGGCCGTGACGAGAACGCCATCGAGAGCGACCACCAGGATGGTCATGGAGGATTCTCCTCCCGCGGGAACAGAAGCATTTGCCTCATGCCCGCTCGGATGATGCTAGTGTTCCTTCTGCTCGCGCTCCTCGCTCACCCTGCGCCGGCCGCCCCCACGACTCGACCGGTCACCCGCGAGATCCTCGCGAACGGGCTGACGGTGGTCGTCGCGGAGAGTCACGCCACCGACGTCGTGACACTCAACGCATGGGTCAAGGTCGGATCGCGTGATGAGACCGACGAGCTCAACGGCGCCGCCCACTTCGTCGAGCACCTCCTATTCAAGGGAACCCGGCGGCGCCAGGTCGGTGAGATCAGCCGGGAGGTCGAGAGCGTCGGCGGGCAGTTGAACGCTTCGACGTCGTTCGACTACACGCAATACTACATCGTCGCGGCGAGCCGGTTCTTCGACCGCATCCTGGACATCCAGGCGGACGCCTTGATGAACTCCACCGTCGATCCGGTGGAAGTCGACCGCGAGCGCACCGTCGTGCTCCAGGAGCTGGCGTTGATCGACGACTCCCCCGGCCGGAGCGCCTTTACCCGGCTCTACTCGCTGCTCTATCCCGGCCATCCATATCGCCGGCCGGTCGGCGGGCTACCAGAGATCATCCGGCGGCTCACGCGCGATCAGCTCTTCGAATTCTACCGCGCGCACTACGGTCCCTCGAACGTCACGCTGGTGATCGCCGGCGATGTGAACACCGCGGAGACGATGGCTCGAGTGCGGAGCGTGCTCGGACCGTGGCGGCATCTCGTGCAGGGCCGCGCCGCTGCGGTGGCCGTGCCGCCGCCGTCGGAGGTCCGCCGCGCGGCCGTGGCGCAGGACGTTCGCGTGGCCACGATCCTCCTGGGTTGGATCGGCGCCGACGTCCGGAACCCCGACCACTATGCGCTCGACGTGCTCGTCTACGTCCTCGGCCAGGGCCGCGGCGCCCGGCTGATCCGAAGTCTCCGCGACCGCCAGCAACTCGTGCAGTCCGTCGGGGCCAGTTTCGGCACCTCGCTCGATCCGGGACTGTTCGCCATCTCGGCCGTCGCCGATCCGCAGCAGGCGGGGCGCGTGGAGCAGGCGATCCTCGCAGAGCTTTCCGTCCTCCGGGATCAAGGAGTCAGCGCCGATGAACTGAATCGCGCCAAGACGCTGATCGAGATGGAGACCCTCGTGGATCAACAGACGAGCCGGGGGTGGGCGTCGAACCTCGGCTTTGCCGCCACGATCGCGGGTCTCGACTATCACGAGACCTATCTCGGTCGCATCCGCGCGGTCACCGCGGCCGACGTCCAGCGCGCCGCCGGACGGTACCTGGATCCCCAGCGATACGCGTTGGTCCTGGTCCAGCCCAGGAGCCCCTGATGCGCTCCTCCGCGCTCATGCTCATCGCAGCGATGAGTGCTGCGTCTCTCGCGGGCGCCCGACCCGCGTCGGCCGCCGCCCCCAGTCTCCTGTCCCCGGCGGTCCATCGGTTGCCAAACGGTCTGCGCGTCGTGATCAAAGACATCCCGGGCAGTGGGCTGGTCGCCGCGGCCTTACTGGTCGGGGCGGCCCCGCGGTTCGAGGATTGGGATCAGAGCGGCATCTCCGTGCTCGCCCGCGAGGTGGCGCTGCAGGGCACGACGTCGCGCACCGCCGAGGAGATCGCGGGTGTGCTGGAGGGGGTGGGAGGCAGCCTGCAGGCGGTGACGAGTGTGGATTACACGCAATGGGCGGCGTTGACGCGGCCGCGGCACGCCGGCCTTGCCCTGGACCTGATTGCAGATCTGGTCACGAATGCCGCCTTCAAGCCGGAAGCCGTCGAGGCGCAGCGGCGGGTGATCCTCAGCCGCGTCCGGCAGCAGCAGGATTCCCCGCAGAGCCGCGCCCTGGACCTTGCGCTGGCGCGCCTGTATGCGCTGCACCCCTACGGCACGCCCATCCTCGGGACGGCGGCGTCGGTCGCCCGCATCACGCGCGAGCAGTTGGTTTCTTACTATCAGACGTACTACACCGCCCCGAACATGGTCCTTGCCATCACGGGAGACCTCCGCGCTCCGGTGGCGCTTGCCACGGCGGCACGCGCGTTCGGGGGATTGCGCGCGGAAACCCTCCCGCGACGCGCGCGGCTGCTTCGCGTGATCGAGCCGGCGTTGACGCCGCGTCCGGACACGCCGGTAGAGATACGCGAGAGCCAGCGCACCGCCGCGGCCTGGATCGCGATCAGCTACCTGGGTGTTCGGATCGGTGATCGGGACTGGGCGCCGCTCCAGGTGCTCACGACGATCGTAGGCGGAGGCGGAGCGAGCCGGTTGTTCATGGAGATCCGTGACCGGCAGGGGCTCGTCTATTCCATCGGCGCGGGATTCAGCCGCCGGGTAGCGGCTGCCCCCGTGTTCCTTACGGCCGGCACCGACCCGCCGAACACCGCGCGGGTCATCCGGGGGATGCTCGACGAGATCGAACGGCTGAAGGCGACGCCGGTCTCACAAGAAGAGTTGATGCGCGGGCGCAACCGGGTAGTCGGTCTCCTGAGCATCGACCAGGAGGATCTGCGTCAGCAGGCCTTCTACGCAGCGTGGGGGGAGCTGCTCGGTGTAGGCCCTGCCTTTCCTGAGCGACTCGCCCGTGAGATCGGACAGGTCAGCGCGGCTGATGTCCAGCGCGTGGCCCGCCGCTACCTCACCAACGCCACGGTCGCCGTCGTTCTGCCGCCCGGACCGTAGGAACGCGCGCTATCGAATGGCGGCGTTAGACGCCAGCGCGGCGACAGCGCGTCCCATCCTCTCGAGCCCGCCCGCCAGGATGTCATATCCCGCGGCGTACGAGATGCGGAGATGTCCCGCCCCCGTCTCTCCGAAGGTCGAGCCGGGCACGGTGGCCACGTGGGCTTCCCGCAGGAGATACTCCGCCACGTCCAGGTCGCTCCTGCCGAGACGGCGGACATCGGGGAACGCGTAGAAGGCTCCCCGCGGCGCGACGAGCTCGACACCGGGCATCCCGCGCAGCGCCTCGATGACCAGCCTCCTTCGCCGGTCGAACTCCCGGACCATCTCCGTCACACAGGTCTGGTCTCCGCGGTAGGCGGCCACGGCTCCCCACTGCGCGAACGAAGTTGCGCACGTCGTGGTGCACTGGTGGACCTTGAGGAGCGGACTGATCAGCGCGGGCGGGCCGGCGACGTAGCCTAACCGCCATCCCGTCATGCTGTAGGCCTTGGAGAACCCGTTGATCGTCACGGTGCGCTCGAACATTCCGGGCAGTGAGGCGATGCTGACATGCCGCGCCTCGTCGTAGATGAGGTGCTCGTAGATCTCGTCGGCGATGACGAGCAGGTCGCTCCGCACGGCAAGCTCCGCGACCTCGCGCAGGGTGCTCTCGTCGCAGACCGCTCCGGTGGGATTGTGCGGAGAATGGACGACGATCGCCTTGGTCCGCGGCGTGATCGCCCCCTCGAGGTCACCCGCGTCGAGCTGGTAGCCTCGGCCGGGCTGGAGCGGGACCTCCACCGGTTGAGCGCCGACGACCTTCGACGTATCGAGATAGTCGGGCCACATCGGCGTGGGAACGATGATCTCATCGCCGGGATCGAGCAGGCCGTAGAGGCACATGAAGACCGATTCCTTGGCCCCGACGGTGACGATGATCCCTCCGTCCGGGTCGACCCGCAGACCGTTGTCGCGGGCGAGTTTGTCGGCGATCGCGGACCGCAGCTCGGGGATCCCCGCGTTGGACGTGTAGTGCACGCGGCCGGACTGCAACGCGTCGATGGCCGCGGCCTTGATGTGTGTCGGGGTATCGAAGTCGGGACGGCCGATCTCCAGGTGGGCGATGGCCACACCCGCCCCTTCGAGCGCCCCCGCCGCCTCGAACACGCGCCGGATCCCCGACCCGGCGAACGCCGCCATCCGTGCCGATCCCGTCCGCTCAGTCACGAGGGTCACCCTCCGGCTGGATTCTGCTCGCCTCGGCCGCTTTGGATCTCCCAAGCGCCCGAACGCATCTGAGCGCGGAAATTCGGTGACCGGAGGAGAAATCCATGCGGAATCGAACAACTGACGGAGTCCCCAGGCTGGCATGAGGAGGGCCTTATGGCCGATGTTGCGTCGAATCTCGAGTATCTTCGCCGGGTCCCCATCTTCAGCGGGCTTCCCGCGAAAGAGCTGGAGTTCATCTCGCGGTCGGTGAAGGAACGCACGTACGACGCCGGCGCGGTCATCGTCAAGCAAGGGGATCCAGGCGTCGGCTTCTTCCTCATCGTGGATGGACGCGTCGAGGTGGCCCGTGACGGTCGCCCTATCCGGGACATGGGCCCCGGGGAGTTCTTCGGCGAGATGGCCCTCATGGAGGAGCGAATCCGCACCGCCACGGTAACGGCGAAGGAGCGGACCCGCTGCCTCCAGCTGGTCCGCTGGGACTTCCGTGCGCTGCTGAAGGAGAACCCCGACCTCGCTGTGCGGATGCTCGAGGTCGTGGTCCAGCGGATGCGCGAGCATCCGCTCACCCACGAGAACGACTAGCTGAGCCGGCGTTGACTCTCTGGGCGAGGCGGACCGGGCTTCGCCCTTTTTCTTTGGGTCCCTCCGGTCACTTGGGAACTCTGGGAAGCCATGCGCCGCTATCAAGGCCGGGCGGAGACTCGTGTCCGCGGCCCGCAGTCAACATACTCCATGGAGGTGCCTGAATGGCGGTATTCGTCGTCGTACAGCATCGAGTCCGCGATTACCGGGCGTGGAAACCGGCCTTCGAGGAGCACCAGACCGTGCGCGTGAAGCATGGTGCTAAAGGGCACGTGGTTTATCGGGCGATCGACGATCCCAACAACGTCATCGTCGTGAC
>DATDEG010000159.1:0-8092 GCA_036523465.1 bacterium | reverse complement strand
CGGCGCGGTCGTGCTGGCCGTCTGCGGCGGGTACCAGCTCCTAGGCCGCTACTACCGTCCCAGCGAAGGCGAAGACCTGGTGGGGCTTGGGCTCCTCGATCTCACGACCGCGCATCCAGGGCCGGGAGCGCGCCGTCTCATCGGCAACATCGTGATCCACAGCCCGTACCTCGGCGGCGCAACGCTGGTCGGCTTCGAGAACCACGGCGGGCGGACGCATCTTGGATCTCGGGCAGCACCGCTTGGGCAGGTCGTCGTGGGATTCGGGAACAACGGCGAGGACCGCACCGAAGGCGCCGTGGAGGGCACGGTCTACGGCACCTATCTCCATGGGCCGCTCCTGCCGAAGAACCCGCGCTTTGCCGACCATCTGATCCAGATCGCTCTGCGCCGGCGTCACGGACCGGTGGATCTCGAGCCGCTCGACGATACGCTCGAATCCACCGCGCACGCTGCGGCGGTCGTGAGGGCGGGTCTCCGGTGAGGGCCGCGCTGCAGGCAGATCGTGAAGCCCGCGCTCCCGCGGTCGCGGAGCGGCCGCCGCGGCCCAACGTCGTCCTCCGTGTCGCCGTGGTGATCGGACTGGCCGAGCTCGGTTTTGCGACCGTCATCCCACTGCTGCCGCTTCACCTCACCGAGCGGTTGGGAGCGAGCGTGAAGATGGTCGGCGTCGTCGTCGCCGCGTTCGCCCTCACCGAGACGATCCTCAAGACGGCCTGGGGTTCGGTCGCGGACCGCGTGGGCAGGCGGCCGATGATCATCGGCGGGCTCATCGTGAGCAGCCTCGCCCCGCTCCTCATGTCGGTCCTCCGCCGGGCGTGGCTGTTCGTCCCGCTGCGGATCGTCGACGGCAGCGGATCCTCCGCGCTGTGGCCGGCCGCGTCCGCGATCATCGCCGATACGACGCCTCCACACCGGCGCGCCACGGCGATGGGGGTGTTGAACATGTTCTTCCTCGCCGGGCTGGCCTGCGGCCCGACGCTGGGGTTGTTCATCGTCGGATTCTCAGGATCGTATACCGCCGGTTTCTACGTGGCCGCGGGAGTGCTCTTCACCGCCGCCGTCATCGCGGCATTCACCCTCCGCGGCCTCGGCCAGACCCATCTCTCGCCGTCCAACACCGACGCCGTCGGCTATCATGGGACCGCGCCCAGTCCCGAGCTCGAGGCGGTCATGGAGGAGACGCGACGGGTCCCCTTGCTCGGGGTGATGCTTGTTGTCGCCTTCGTGCAGATGTTCGGGGCGGGGCTGCTGGCCCCGATCCTGGTGATCTACGCGAAACGGATCGTCGGCCTGTCGGAGCAGATGATCGGGACGCTGTTCCTCGTCCTCATCTTGACCGTCGCCCTGGCGTCCTTCGTGGCGGGGCACCTGGCCGACCGCTGGGGGAAGATGCGCTCCGTCTCTCTGGGGATGATCGTGGGCTCCCTTGGGCTCTGGCTGCTCCCGCTTTCCCCGCGTCTGAGCATGCTGGCGCTATCAGCGTTCATGATCGGCCTGAGCTATGCTCTCGCTACCCCGGCCTGGCACGCGCTCATCAGTGAACTGGCACCACCCGGGCGGATCGGGCTGGCCATGGGTGCTTCACAGACCGCTCAGGGGTTGGGCCTCGTATTGGGTCCGCTCCTCGGCGGGCTGATGTGGGACACGATGGGCCATCGATCTCCGTTCCTCGGTGCGGCGGCGCTGCTTACGTTTGGGACGGTCGTGCTCCTCTGGGGGATGTGGCGGGTCGCTCGAGGCGGCGGACCGTCAGGACGGCGCTGAGGACCAGGAACCCGCCCAGGATCTGCCCCCCTTCCAACCGTTCGCCCAGCGCCACGTAGCCCAAGATCGCCGCGACGACAGGCTCGAACGTCGCCACGAGACTCGCCCGTCCCGCCTCGACCTCCCCCAACCCCGAGAGATAGAGCCACTGGGCGAGCAGGGTCGTCACCAGGGAGAGGTAGAGGATGGCTCCCCAGCCGGCCGCGGGGTGGGCAACCGTGATCGTTCCCCCGGCCCAGGCCGTTCCGCCGAGCACGAGCGCGCCGATGCCCAGCGCATACACGAGGGTCGTCAGCGGGCTGTAGCGCCGCAGCGCCGTCTTCCCGAAGATGCTGTACATGCCGTATGTGAACCCTGAGGCCAGGCCCGCGAGCACTCCGGGGAAGTTGAGCCGTAGGCTCCGCGGATCATATCCGCGCACGACGAGAACGCACCCGCCGATGGCGAGCACCACGGCAAGGACCTTGCCGGGGCTGAGCGACTCGTGGAAGAGGAACCGTGACAGGATGATGACCCAGACCGGCGCGGTGTAGAGGAGGATCGCCGCGGTCGCGACGGACGTCCGGCTGATCGCGTAGAGGTAGACGAAGAAGAACGCGGCGATGCTCACGAAGCCGAACGCGCCGAACAGCCAGAGATCGTTCCACCGCACGCGCAGAAGGGAGCGATTCGAGAGGGCGACCGCGCCGGCGATGGTGAGGAACGCGATTGCCGCGCGGAAGAACGCCGTCTCCAGAGGACCCAGACCGGCGCTGAAGGCGATCCGCCCGGCGACCCCGATGCTCCCCCAGATGACCGCCGCGGCGAGGATGCGGAGATAGGGCACGGTTCTTTCTCTCCCCAAGGGGGGAAAAACCCTTCTTAAGAGAGAGGGGGGGCGCCATGACGACCGACCGGGTGGAGCAGTGGAGGAATCTGCTGGAGAACTACCTGGCACGACTAGGGCGCGACGACATCGGGATCGGCGAGATCGTCGAGTCCGCTCCGAACGAATTGCAGATCGAGTTCATCAAAGGCGGCATGAGGCGGACCGCCTCGCTGCCGGCCGACGCGCTGGGGGATTTCGACCACGCGCGTGGAGCGCTGAATGTTGCCCTGCTCCGGATCAGCAAAGCCGTTGAACGCCAGCACATCACCGCGGCTAAGGGATCGGCTGACGCCTGACGGTAGAGTGGGCAGAAAATGCGGGACACGCATGACGCATCGGCCGTCAGCGCGGGCTCCGGCCCGGACCACGCGGAGCTTGTCCCCGGTGCGCCGCGCTCTTCCGGCGCAGGCATCACCCGTCCCTTGAGGGTCGTGGGCGAGAGTGACCGCTGGTTCCACGACCTGATCGATTCACTCCCCGCGGCCGTCTACACGACCGACGCCGAAGGCCGGCTCACGCATTTCAACCGGGCGGCCGTCGAGTTCTCCGGCCGGGTGCCGGATCTCGGCACCGACCGGTGGTGCATCAGCTGGAGGCTCTATTACCCGGACGGCCGGCCGATGGCGCACGACGAGTGTCCGATGGCCATCGCGCTCAGGGAGAACCGGCCCGTGCGGGGCGTGGACATCATCGTGGAGAGGCCGGACGGCACGCGGATCTGGTGTGCTCCGTATCCCACGCCCCTGCGC
Organism: bacterium; assembly: GCA_036523465.1. GTDB lineage: Bacteria > Sysuimicrobiota > Sysuimicrobiia > Sysuimicrobiales > Kaftiobacteriaceae > Kaftiobacterium. The sequence continues at coordinate 4,708 of DATDEG010000159.1, read as the reverse complement.
GACGCTGAGGGACAGGTGATCGGGGGCGTCAACATGCTCATCGATCTCACCGACCGCAAGCATGCGGAAGGGGCCGACAACAGGCTGGCGGCGATCGTCCAATGGTCGGACGATGCGATCATCAGCAAAGATCTCAACGGCGTCATCACGAGCTGGAATCAGGGGGCGGAACATCTCTTCGGCTATGCGGCTGATGAGGCGATCGGGCGGCCGGTAACGATTCTCTTCCCTCCGGACCGGCTTCACGAAGAGCCGCGCATCCTGGAGCAGATCCGCCGCGGGCAGGCCATCGAGCACTACGAGACGGTCCGCCGCCGGAAGGACGGAACGCTGGTCGATATTTCACTCACCGTGTCGCCTGTGCGGGACGATCTCGGCCGGGTTGTCGGCGTGTCGAAGATCGCGCGGGACATCACCGAACGCAAGCGCGCCGAGCAGGTCCTGCGCGACCACGAGGCGGCCCACAGACGCGAGCTCGAGGACGCCCTTCAGTCCAAGCGACGTTTCACGGAGATCATCCAGCGGAGCTTACTGCCCGACCGCGTCCCTCAGCTCGAGGGGGTGGAATTTGCCGCCCGCTACATGCCCGCCTCTCCGGACGCCGCGGTCGGGGGCGACTTCTACGATGTCTTCGAGCTTCCCAACGGCCAGCTCGGTCTGGCCATCGGTGACGTGGCCGGCCAGGGCGTTCAGGCCGCGGGTGTGATGGGGCAGCAACGCATGCTGCTTCGTGCCTATGGGCATGAGGGGCATCCGCCGGCGACCGTCCTTGACCGGCTCAACCGGCTGCTGAAACCAGGCGAGATGGTCACGCTGCTCTACCTCGTTCTGGATCCGATCTCCGGACAGATGACATACGCCAACGCGGGCCATCCTCCGCCGCTCGTCGTGCCCCTCGGCGGCAGGAGCTCGTACCTTCCGGGCGTCGATCCGCCCCTAGTCGGAGGATGGTATGCCTATCGATCTCACGAGACGGTAGTCGCCATCGGAGACGCGGTCATCCTCTACACCGACGGTCTCGTGGAATCCACTCAGAGGATCGACGCCGGTCTGGCACGCCTCGCCCAGGTCTCGACGGAGATCGCAGGGAGCCCTCTCGAGGGTATGGTCGATGCGGTGGTCCGGAAGCTCATCGGAGGAGCGGCGCGGCGCGACGACGTCGCCGTCCTTGCCGTTCGATTGCAGCCCTTGGACCCAGGACATTTCCGGATCGCCCTGCCGACCGTCCCTTCTTCACTCCGTACGCTCCGCCTCTCGCTTCGGCGCTGGCTCGAGGCCGGCGGCGTCCATGAGCCTGCACTCTCCGACATCATGGTCGCGTGCGGAGAGGCTGGCGCGAACGCGATCCAGCACGCCTACGGACCGGACGGCGGCTCGTTCGAGCTCGAGGCGAAACGTGAGAACGACCGGATCATCATCTGGGTTCGAGACAGAGGGGCCTGGCGGTTCCCGCGGAACGGCGACGGCGGACGCGGCCTCATGATCATGGAACGGGTCATGGACACCGTGAACGTCATCAAGAATCCCGGCGGAACAACGGTGCACTTGGAACGAGGACTCCGCCCGCCGGCGGACGGGTAGGGCCGATGCTCCCGGGAGTGGAGCTCTCGAATCAGGACGGCATCGCCATCGCCACAATTCCACCGGAGATCGATCTTAGCAATGTGCGCGAAGTCAGGGCGCGCATCTTCGACCACGCCTCCTCATCGTGGGCGCTGGTTATCGATCTCTCCCGGTCGACGTACCTGGACAGCAAAGGGATTCATCTGCTCATGGAGCTTGATCAGTTCTCCCGGCAGAGCCAGCAACCCGTCCGGCTCGTCGTGGTGCGGGAGCAGCCGGTGGCCCGCCTACTCGACATCGCGGGCGTGCCGATTCGTCGGCACGAGTCGGTGGAGCTCGCCGTGGAGGATGTTCTGCGCGACCGGCCGGCCTTCCCGGAAGGGCCGGCGTGAAGCTGGTAGCCCCAACGGGATTTGAACCCGTGTCTCAGCCTTGAGAGGGCTGTGTCCTGGGCCAGGCTAGACGATGGGGCCGGGACCTCACCTATTATAGCCGCATCTCAATTTCGGCACGACCCTCAATCCTCATGTCTGGCGCGAAGACGCGGTGAGAGCCGGAGCAGCAACTGCACGCGCTCGATCTCGTTCATCCAGTCCTGCACGACGGCGGCGTAATGCTCCTCGGGTGCCCCGGGTGCCTGTCCATCCAGCCGCTCCGCCGCCATCTTCCGGTACGTTGCCAGGGTCCGTTCTCCGTACCGCGCGCACTCGATGTAGTCTTCGCTCAAGAACACGACGATGGGGATGCGCAGGCCTTCGTTGATGGACAGGGTGCGCGCGATCTCAGGATTCTCTTCGCGGTCGAGGAGTCTCAGCGTGACGCGTGGGGCGGCCTCAACGATGCGCTGGAGGATCGCTCCATCCCGTACGCAGTCCCCGCACCAGGTACCGGCGAGGCAGAGCAGGTGCATCTGGCGCTGAAATCCCGCCAGCAGCGCGCGCTGCGCGGGGGTCAAGGCCGCCCGGTCGTACGCCGTCTGCCATCGCTGGCGATGCCCCTCGGTGCCGTACTTCGAGAGGAATGCCTCGTACGGAAGTGCCCGCGCGTACGCTTCCTGCCAGTTCATCGGTTCTCGCTCCGCGTGCAGGTCTAGCCCGTCTTCCAGGGCTAGCGTAATATAAGAGGCGATGATTCCCGAAGCCGAGGCCATCCGGCGGTTCGAGGCGGCCATCAGCCGTGTGGATCAACGCCTCGTCCTCGACCGCGGTAACGTGCGTACCATGACGGATCCGTATCCCGGAATCGAGTTTGGACTGCAGCTCGGCGAAGCCACGGTTCTGCTCTTCATGCCGGAAGTCGATCTGGATGCGTCCGATTGGGAATCGCGGCTGTTCAAGCGCTTTGAGGCCGCGCGCCGATACCTCGAGCACTTCCCCCCCTCCCGGCAGGCCCCCGGACGCCAGCCCGGGCGCCGCATGCCGTCGCGCCAGTCGCGGATCTAGCGATGGCCCTGGGCGGCCTTCACCACATCACCCTCATCAGCTCGAACATCGAGCGCACGACGCGCTTCTACACCGAGACGCTGGGGCTGCGTCTCATCAAGCAGACCGTGAACTTCGACGATCCGTCGGCCAAGCACTTCTACTTCGGCGACGAAGTCGGGACGCCCGGCACGGTGGTCACCTACTTCGAGTGGCCGCACCTTCCCGCCGGGAGCACCGGAGTGGGACTCACCCACCACGTGGCGTTCGCCGTCGAGGATGATGACGCCCTTGCGCGGTGGTGGGTCCGGCTGCGCCATCTGGGGATCGAGGTGACGAACCCCCGACCACGGCGGTACTTCACTTCCATCTACTTCCGCGATCCCGACGGGGTTATCGTCGAGATCGCGACGCGGGGGCCCGGATTCGCGGTCGACGAGCCGCCCGGCGCGCTCGGGCGGCAGGACATCACCCCGCCGCGGGAGTTCCTCAAGGGCTCGAGGCCCGATGTTCCTCCCGCCACCGCATCCCTCGCCTATGACGGTGCGGCGATCGTACCCTCCATGCGCCTGCAGGGTGTCCACCACATCACGCTCATCGCCTCGGCGATCGAGCGGACTACCGCATTCTACACGGACATCCTCGGGTTGCATCTCATCAAGCGTACCGTGAACTTCGATGATCCCGCGTCGCCTCATTACTACTACGGGGATGTCGCGGGCCGTCCCGGCACCCTGGTCACTTACTTCGGATCGCCGAAACAGGGGCCCGGCCGGATGGGCATCGGTGTCGCCCATCACTTCGCCTTTCTGGTGGAGACCGACGCCGAGCAGGAGGAGTGGCGCGACCGGCTGCACAGCGCCGGAGTGGCGGCCACGGACGTCATCGACCGCAAGTATTTCCGCTCGATCTACTTCACCGATCCCGACGGGGTCATCGTCGAGATTGCCACGCGCGGCCCGGGGTTCCTCGTCGACGAAGAGATTGCGACGCTCGGCTCGCGCCTGATCCTCCCCGATTGGGTGCCCCAGGCCACCCGCAACTGAATCCGTGACCGTGGAACCGGCAGACCCGGAGCAACCGACCGTCGAACCCACCATCGCTCAGCCGGCGCCGCCGATCCCACTGGTCCTCATCCACGGAGCCGGTGCCGTCGGCCAGATCTGGCAGAACCAGCTGCTGGCCTTCCCTCGCGCGATCGCCCCCAATCTCCCGGGACATCCAACCGGTGCGGGCCTTTCGACCGTACCCGACATGGCCCGGTGGGTCGCCGAGTTCGTCAGCAGCCACGACCTCGATCGCTGCGTCCTCGGAGGATACTCCATCGGCGGTGCCGTTGCCATCGAGGCTGCCCTGGCCGCACCGCAGCGGTACCGTGGGCTTGTCCTCATCGCGACCGGGGCCAGGCTGCGCGTCCGGCAGGAGTTCTTCGACCGGTTGGCCGGTGACTACGACGCCGCGGTGGAGGAGCTGCTGCGATGGTGGTTCTCTCCGCAGGCCTCTCCCCGGGTTGTCGAGCGGGCGCGCGCGGCACTGTGGATGATCTCCCCGGCCGTGGTCCACGACGACTTCTGGGCGGCCCACCAGTTCGATGCGATGGACCGTGTCGGCGAGATCCGGACCCCCACGCTCATCATCTGTGGCGGCGAGGACCGGCTGACCCCCGTGAGATACTCCGAGTTCCTGCAACAGCAGATCGCAGGATCCCAGCTCGTTGTCATTCC
>DATDEG010000158.1:0-2795 GCA_036523465.1 bacterium | reverse complement strand
GCCGGACGGTCGTGCCGGTCATCGCGATCGCGATCACGATCGGTTACATCTCCATTCCGGTGGCGGTCCTGGCGGGCTGGATTTCGTGAGCTCGGAGCGCAGATGGATCTGAACGGCAACGTCCCCGGCGGCCCGATCGAGAAGAAGTGGGAACAGCGCCGCTTCGAGATGAAGCTCGTAAACCCGGCGAACAAGCGCAAGTACAGCGTGATCGTCGTCGGGTCCGGACTCGCCGGCGCCGCGGCCGCCGCCTCGCTGGGCCAGCTCGGATACGAGGTGCTCTGCTTCTGCTACCAGGACAGCGCCCGCCGCGCGCACTCGATTGCGGCCCAGGGCGGGATCAACGCGGCCAAGAACTACCAGAACGACGGCGACAGCGTTTTTCGGCTGTTCTACGACACGATCAAGGGCGGCGACTTCCGCTCCCGCGAGGCCAACGTCTACCGCCTGGCCGAGATCTCCAACGCGATCATCGACCAGTGCGTGGCCCTGGGCGTCCCCTTCGCGCGCGAGTACAGCGGGTACCTCGCCAACCGCTCCTTCGGCGGCGCGCAGGTCTCGCGCACCTTCTACGCCCGCGGCCAGACCGGCCAGCAGCTCCTGCTCGGCGCCTATGCCGCCCTGACGCTGCAGGTCGCGGTCGGGCAGGTCCGGATGTTCCCCCGGTCGGAGATGCTCGACCTGGTCGTCGAGGGGGGCCGCGCGCGGGGGATCGTCGTGCGCGACCTCGTCACCGGTGAAATGACGTGCTACTCGGCGGACGCCGTCGTCCTCGCGACCGGAGGCTACGCCAACGTCTACAACCTCTCGACCAACGCCGTCGGGTGCAACGTCACCGCGGTCTGGCGCGCCCACCGGCGCGGCGCGTTCTTTGCGAACCCCTGCTTCACTCAGATCCACCCGACCTGCATCCCCGTGGCCGGAGAGCATCAATCCAAGCTCACGCTGATGAGCGAGTCGCTCCGCAACGACGGCCGGATCTGGGTGCCCGTTCGGGCCGGCGATGCGAGGCATGCCGACGAGATCCCTCCGGCCGAGCGCGACTATTTCCTGGAGCGCCGCTATCCCGCGTTCGGAAACCTCGTGCCTCGCGACGTGGCTTCCAGGGCCGCCAAGGCGGTGTGCGACGAGGGACGGGGAGTGGGTCCGGGCGGCCGCGGCGTCTACCTCGATTTTGCCGAGGCCTTCTCACGCCTGGGCGAGGACGTCATCCGCGAGCGCTACGGGAACCTCTTCGAGATGTACGAGCAGATCACGGGGGAGAACCCGTACCGGCAGCCGATGCGGATCTACCCGGCGCCCCACTACGTCATGGGCGGCCTCTGGGTCGACTACAACCTGATGTCCAACCTGCCCGGCCTGCACGTGCTGGGGGAAGCGAACTTCTCCGACCACGGCGCCAACCGGCTCGGCGCGAGCGCGCTCATGCAGGGCCTGGGCGACGGCTACTTCATCATCCCTTACACGATCGGGGACTACCTCGCCCGGGTCTCGCCGAAGGATCGGCTGCCGGCGGACCACCCCGCCTTCCAGCAGGCCCGGAAGGAGGCGGAGGAGCGGATCCGCAGGCTTCTGTCCGCCAACGGCTCGCGACCCGCCGAGTCGTTCCACCGCGAGCTGGGCGAGCTCCTCTGGAACTCCTGCGGCATGGCGCGTAACGCCAGGGGCCTGCAAGCCGCGCTCGAGCGGATCCCCGCGTTGCGGGAGGAGTTCTGGAAGGGCGTGCGCGTGTCGAGCGAAGGCGAGCAGTTCAACCAGTCGCTGGAGAGGGCCGGCCGCGTGGCGGACTTTTTGGAGTTCGCCGAGCTTCTGGTCAAGGACGCGCTGGACCGCGACGAGTCGTGCGGAGCGCACTTCCGGGAGGAGCACGAGACGCCGGAGGGCGAAGCCCTGCGCGACGACGCTCGTTTCGCGTACGTCGCGGCCTGGGAGTTCACCGGGGTCGGTAAGCCCCCCGTTCTCCACAAGGAGCCGCTCCAGTTCGAGACGGTCCATCTCACGCAGCGGAGCTACAAGTGAAGCTGGAGCTCAAGATCTGGAGGCAGGAAGGCCCCCGGGCGCCGGGGCAATTCGTCACGTACCGCATGGACGATGCGAGCCCCGACATGTCGTTCCTGGAGATGCTGGACGTCCTGAACGGGCGCCTCCTGATGAAGGGGGAGCGTCCGATCGCGTTCGACAGCGACTGCCGCGAGGGCATCTGCGGCATGTGCGGGTTCCTGATCGGCGGCGTCGCTCACGGGCCGCAGAAGCTGACGACGACCTGCCAGCTCTTCCTCCGTCACTTCCGCGACGGGGATTCCCTGGTCGTGGAGCCCTTCCGGTCTCGCGCCTTCCCCGTGATCAAGGACCTGGTCGTGGATCGAAGCGCCTTCGACCAGATCCAGCGGGCCGGGGGGTTCATCTCCGCGCGCACCGGCAGCGCTCCCGAGGCCAATTCCATCCCCATTGCCAAGGAAGTCTCCGACCGCGCCATGGACGCGGCCGCCTGCATCGCCTGCGCGGCGTGCGTGGCCGCCTGCCCCAACGGATCGTCGATGCTGTTCACCGCCGCCCGGATTTCGCATCTGAGCCTGCTCCCCCAGGGGCACCCCGAAAGGAGGCAGCGGGCCCTGCGCATGGTCCACGAGATGGACCGGCTGGGCTTCGGGAACTGCTCGAATCACGGGGAGTGCGAGGCGGTCTGCCCCAAGGGCATCAGCATCGACTTCATCGCGCGTTTGAACCGCGAGTTCATCAAGGCGAGCGTCCTGGCGACGATGGAGCCCGTCCGCAAGGTCTGACAAACGGCGGGC
>DATDEG010000157.1:0-7622 GCA_036523465.1 bacterium | reverse complement strand
AGAACGAGGTCGAGGCGCTGATCCTCGAGACGAATCTCATCAAGCGCCACCATCCGATCTACAACGTGCGCATGGCCGACGACAAGGCCTTTCCGTACGTGAAGATCACCAACGAGGGATTCCCGAAGATCCTCATGACCCGCCGCGTCGTGCGCGACGGCGGACGGTACTTCGGTCCCTACCCCTACCACGAGCCGAAGCTCGTCCGCCGCACGATCCGGACGATCCGCAAGCTCTTCAAGCTCCGGTCCTGCAACATCGAGATCACCCGCGATCTCCCGCGCCCGTGCCTGGACTACTACATCGGCCAGTGCACGGCGCCGTGCGTCGCCTGGGGAGCCACCGCGGAAGCATACGCCGAACAGGTCCGCCAGGCGGCGATGTTCCTGGAAGGCCGCGCCGAGTCGCTGCTCGACGAGCTGCGGAAGGAGATGGAGGAGGCCGCCGCGGCGATGGAGTTCGAGCGCGCCGCGCAGATCCGCGACCAGATCCAGGCGATGGATGCCGTCTACGAGAAGCAGCGCATCGCCACGGTCGGGCTGGAGGACCGGGATGTGACCGCGGTGGCGCAGGCCGGGAACCTGTCGTGCGTCCAGATGTTCTTCGTGCGGAAAGGACGCCTGCAGGGACAGGAGCACTTCATCCTGGAGGGCGCGCCCGGGGCGACGACCGCGGAGATCCTCGGTGAATTCATCACCCAGTTCTATCAGGACGCGCCGACGGTGCCCCCGGAGGTCTTGCTGTCCGAGCCGGTCGAAGACGCCGCGCTGATCGGCGCGTGGCTCGGCGAGCGCCGCGGGGGCAAGGTCGACGTCCACGTCCCGCAGCGCGGGGACAAGAAACGCCTCGTGGAGATGGCGGCGGAGAACGCGGCGCTGTTCCTCCAGCACGAGCGGGCGCGCCGGGCCGGGTTGGAAGGAGCGGCGATCAAGGAGCTCCAGGAGATTCTCGGACTGGAGACGCCCCCGTTCCGCATCGAGGCCTACGACATCAGCAACTTCCAGTCCGGAGAGTCCGTCGGGTCGCTGGTCGTCTTCGAAGGAGGCCGTTCCCTGAAGCGCGACTACCGGCGCTTCAAGATGAAGTGGACGGAAGGGCCGAACGACTACGCGATGCTGCAGGAGATGCTCAAACGCCGGTTCGCGCTCGGCCGTGAGGAACAGGAACGGCTCGACCGGGACGAGCCCGTGCGGGTGAAGTGGTCGGTGCTGCCCGACCTCATCCTCATCGACGGAGGCCGCGGGCAGCTGAATGCCGCGCGCGAGGTGCTCTTCGGGTACAACCACATGATCCCCGCGGTCGGACTGGCGAAGCAGGAGGAGCTGGTTGTCACCGTGGCCAATCCCGAGCCCCTCGCGCTGCCGCGGGACTCGCACTCCCTCCAGCTCCTGCAGCGGATCCGCGACGAAGCCCACCGCTTCGCCAACGCCTATCACCGCAAGCTCCGGGAGCGGAGGATCGTGTTCTCCGTGCTCGACGAGATCAAAGGGATCGGAGAAAAGCGGAAGCGGGAGCTCATCCGTCACTTTGGATCCGTGCGGGCCATCCGGGCCGCCACGACGGAGCAGATCGCGGAGGTCGTCGGGCCAAAGATGGCCGAGAAGGTGGTGCAGTACCTCGCGGATCATCCCGACGCTCGCTACCGGGACGAGGCGCTGCGCTGACCCCCGGCGGCGAGCGCCCCAGGCGCTGGCCGATTCGGAACTCCGGCAAGCCGCGGGCCCGCGCCGGGTGTGATGCGTTTCACCTTGACGTCCCCCCACGGGGCGGCATAGAATAGCCATGAAAATAGCTATTCTATTTCTGACCCGGCCGCGGGCCGGAGAGGGGGCCTCGGATGCGCGTCGTCAACACCGTCGAGCTGAAGAATCGCACCAACGAGCTGCTCCGTGATGTCCTGGCCGGGGAGCCGGTGATTGTGACGCTGCGCGGCAAGCCGGCGGCGGCGATCACCCGTCTGACCGAGGCCGGACTCACGGATTTTGTCCTGGCCCAGGCCGGAGAGGGGGGTCCCGGGCCTCGCTCGGCGCTCCCGGCCGTGCGATTCACCTCGCTCCCCACGCCGCTGGGCGACGTCTACGTCGCTTACAGCGACCGAGGAGTGGCATTGCTCGACCTGGCCCACGGCGACCCGGCGTTCAGCCGGACCGTGCGGGCCCGTCTCGGGACCGCCGCGCAGCGAGATCCTCATCCACCGCAGGACCTCCTCGCCGGACTGCGCGGCTTTCTGACCGATCTCGTCTGGTACCCCGGCCCGGTGGATCTCTCCCGGGTGGGACCCTTCCAGCGACGCGTGCTCGAGCAACTCCGCCGCATCCCGCGGGGTGAGGTCCGCACGTATCGAGACATTGCCCGGGAGATTGGGCATCCCGGCGCGACGCGGGCCGTAGGTACGGCATGTGCCCGGAATCCTGTGCCGCTCCTGATCCCGTGTCACCGAGTGATTCGAAGCGACGGGGGCCTCGGCGGCTATTCCCTGCGGGGAGGTGTAGCTCTCAAACGGCGGCTCCTAGATAGGGAGGGAGTGGAGCTCCACAGGCTGAAGCTTGGCTGATATACGAACGTGTGTGCGATTATTCGCTTTTGCGGACCCCCACACGGGATTTCTATATTTGAATTTCCATTTGACAAATTGGAGACATAGTATTACTATCACCTTAGTCAAAATGGATGATTAGAAAGACTGAGGTGAGGATCATGAACATCAACTACTTCGTCAACGAACGCCTGGGCCTGCAGCGGATGAACGAGGCTATGCGAGAAGCTGATCATGCCCGTCTGGTTCGGATGGCCGAATCCAGCCATGATCAGGATCCGGATCGGAGTTCGTTTAGAGGAAGGGTGATGCCCGATGCCGCAGGCGCCCGGGAAGTGCCCAGTCTGTAGCTCGGACCTCGAGGTCGTGCGGCTCCAGTGCACGTCCTGCGGGACATCCGTGGAGGGGCACTTCGAGCAGTCGAAGTTCAACCGTCTCGATCCCGAGCAGCTCGCGTTCCTCGAGCTGTTCCTCAAGGCCCGCGGCAACATCAAGGAGGTCGAGCGGGAGCTGGGACTGTCCTATCCCACGGTGCGCGGTCGGTTGGACGCGCTCCTGGCGACGCTCGGATACGTGGTGGAGGAATCTGCCCACAGGTCCGAGGTAGCCAGGAAGCGTCGCGAGATCCTCGATGCGCTGGACGCAGGAAAGCTTACCGCTGATGATGCGCTGCGCCTGCTGCGCGAGCGGAAGTGATGGGGGCGGTCATGGACGAAGAGCGCGAGATGGTCCTCCGGATGTTGAAGGAAGGGAAGATTACGGTCGAGGAGGCAGATGCCCTCCTCCAGGAGTTGGCCGATCAGCGTGCGGAAGGTGAACACGTTTCCGCGGCGGCGGCGCCGCCACCGGGGCCGGCCGAGATTCCAGATGTCCGGGAGGAACTGCGGACGGTCTTTCAGGATCTTATGGAGTCCATTCCGAGGGACGTCGTCAGAGAGCTCAAACAGGCGAAGGAAGCGCTTCGGCCAGGATTCCTTCATGCCATCCGCGGGTTGCGGGGCCTCGCGGAAGGCCGGGCGGAGGCCTCAGCCGAGGAGCCGATGCAGGCCGGCGATCAGCTCGTCCTCAGCAACGCCTGGGGAGACATTGTCCTCGCCGCTTCCCCCGATGGTCGGCTGCGTATGCGGGCCACGAAGCGCGTGTGGGCCCAGACCGATGAAGAAGCCCGGCGCGGAGCTGAAGAGCTGGCCGTTGAGGTCCAGCGCCGGGGAGCGACGGTGGAGATCAGCGTGCAGCGGCCCATGCTCCCCCATCGACGGAGCCGGGTGGATTTCCAGCTTGCCGTCCCGCCGGGCGTCAACGTCCGGCTGGATCTCGCCAAGGGCGACGTGGAGGGTGAGAACCTGCGGGGAAGGATCGACATGCGGATCGCGCGGGGCGATGTGAAGATCCGCGACCAGGATGGTCCGGTCGCCCTGGACGTCATCAGCGGCGATCTGCAGCTGGTCGGAATCGGCGGCGATGTCCAGCTCGACATGCGCTCCGGCGACGTCGCCATCCGTAACCTCAAGGGCGCGTTGCGAGGGCGGATCATCCACGGCGATGTGGCGGCCAATCAGGTGGGCGAAGTCTCGCTCGACATCGTCCACGGCGATGTCGAGGTGAATCAACCCCGCGCTGACGTCGATGTGGAGACGAAGAGCGGAGACGTCGCCCTCGGCGGTCTGCGCGCCCGCCAGGCGCGGATCCGGACGCTCTCGGGAGACGTGAGCATTTCCGTGGAAGAGTTGAATGAGGGGACGCTCACGGTGGAGACGATGAGCGGGGACATCAAGCTGGGCCTGCCGGCCGCGGCCCACGCGACGATCGAGGCCGCAACCCGATCCGGCGCCATCCGGTCCCATCTCGCCTTGCAGGAGACCGTGGGCGACCGGCGGAGCCTCCGGGGAGTTCTCAACGGTCCGGGGGCGACGATCAGTCTGTCTGCGGTGAGCGGCGATATCGAGATCCTGTGACGACGATGAGCGAACGCCTGCGGATCCTGGAGATGGTGAAGGACGGAAAGATCAGCCCCGAGGATGGTCTCCGCCTGCTCGATGAATTGGGGGACCGCCCCAGCGGCGACCCCTCCAGGACGGTGCGCGTGCACGTCAGCGATCCCGGAGGGCGCAGGGTTCAGGTCGCATTGCCGGCGCGCTTGGCCACGACGATCATCGCGATGATTCCGGAAAAAACGCGGGCCCGCTTGATCGAGAAGGGAATCAACATCGACGAGCTGCTGAAGACCGTTCAGCGGGATACCCCGCGGGGACCGATCGTCGATATCCACGATCCCGGCGGCACGGTCGTCGAGGTCATCGTCGAGTGAGCGCGTCCCTCCCCAAGCACGCCGTGGAGCTGGTGGGACTCACCAAGCGTTTTCCCGTCCGGAGTCTCGAAGGCAACGGTCGCCGCGCAGTCCGGCGGGAGATCGTGGCGGTCGACCGGATCGACCTCCGGATTCCTCGAGGAGAGATCTTCGGGCTCCTCGGGCCGAACGGGGCGGGGAAGACCACAACGATCCGGATGCTGTGCACCCTCCTCGTTCCCTCAAGCGGAACGGCGCGGATCTGGGGTTACGACGTCGCCGTGCAGCCCACCGACGTCCGCCGGTCACTGGGAGTCGTGCTGACCGGCGAACGGTCGGTGTACTGGAAGCTGACCGGGCGGGAGAATCTCGAGTACTTCGCCTCTCTGTACCAGGTTCCGCGCGCGCTCGCCCGGGCGCGGATCGTCGATCTGCTCGAACGAGTTGAGCTGACGCCGCGGGCGGACGATCTGGTCGAGCGATATAGTACCGGGATGCGCCAGCGCCTGGCGCTGATCAAGGCCATGGTCCACGATCCGCCGATCCTGCTCCTGGACGAACCTACGAGTGGGCTCGATCCCCAGGCGGCGCGGAACATCCGGGAGCTCATCCGGCACCTCCACGCCTCGGAGGGCAAGACCATCATTCTGACCACGCACTACATGGAGGAAGCCGATCACCTCTCCGACCGGATCGGCATCATCGACCACGGGCGGATCATCGCCCTGGATACTCCGCAAGGGCTGAAGCGGTCGCTGGGGCAGGGTCCGGTGCTTCGCGTCGAGGTTGAGGGGGGCCCCGACGAGCTGGATGGGGTGCTGCGCGGCGTGAGCGGGGTGAGCGCGGTGGCATTGAGCGCGCCGGGCGGGGACGGCAGCCGGGAGGTGGTCCTCCACTTGACCGATGCGCGCGAGGCGCTGCCGCAGGCGGTGGAGGCGCTCAATCGCGGCGGTGCCCGTGTCCGCCACCTGCAGCTGGTCGAGACCTCGCTCGAGGACGTGTTCATCAATCTGACGGGCCGCCGTCTGCGGGATTGATGCTCCGGCGAAGCGCGCCGCGACGCCCGTGTGCGGCGCAGCACTCTTCGCCGCCGAGCATCCCAGAGCCGGCATGACGCTCTGGGGACATCGAGAGTTCCTCACGCTCTGGACCGCTCAGACCATCTCGGTCTTCGGCGACAACTTCACGGCGCTGGCCCTGCCGATCCTCGCCGCCCTCACGCTGAAGGCGACGCCGGGGCAGATGGGGATCCTGACCGCCGTCGAGCGCCTGCCGTTCCTCTTGGCCGGCCTTCTGGCCGGCGTCTGGGTGGACCGGATCCGGCGGCGGCCGGTTCTCATCGCGGGCGACCTCGGCCGGGGGCTCGTCCTCTTGAGCATCCCTCTGGCCGCGACGCTCGGCGTCCTGGGCATGCCGCAGCTCTACGCCGTTGGCCTCATCGTCGGGACGTTCACGCTGTTCTTCGACGTCGCGTATCAGGCATATCTGCCCGCGCTCGTCGGGCGGCGGCAGCTGATCGAAGGAAATAGCAAACTGGAGGCCACCCGGTCGATCGCGCAACTCGGCGGACCGGGTGTTGCCGGCGCGGTCATCCAGCTCATCACGGCGCCGCTGGCCATCATCCTGGACGCCATCTCGTTCTTTCTCTCCGCCGGGCTCCTGGGCGCGATCCGCCTCCGGGAAGATCCTCCGGCGCGGACCGAGCGGAAGCCGCTCCTGGCGGAGGTCCGGGAAGGACTCGGCGTGGTCCTCGGTAGCCCATACCTGCGGTCCATCGCCGGGTGCACCGGCACGTCGAACCTGTTCTCCACCGCCGTGTTCACGCTGTACATCCTGTTCGCCACGCGCGAGCTGGGGCTGAACGCCGCCGCGATCGGCGTGATCTTCAGCGTGGGCAATGTCGCCGCGCTCGCCGGCGCGCTGGCCGCCGGCCGTCTCGGGGCGCGGCTAGGCGTCGGGCGTGTCATCATCGCGTCCGCCATCGCCTTTGGAGTCGGCGCGGTTCCCATCCTCTTTGCCCAGAAGGCGACGGCCTACCCGCTGCTCATCCTCTCCGGACTGGTGTTCAGCTTCTTCAACCCCGTCTACAACATCAACCAGGTCAGCCTCCGCCAGGCGATCACGCCGCAGCGGCTCCAGGGTCGCATGAACGCGACGATGCGGTTCCTCGTCTGGGGGACGATGCCGCTCGGCGGGCTGCTCGGCGGAGCGCTGGGAGACAGGTTCGGCCTGCGGACGGCGATCGGCATCGGTGCGGTCGGAATCATGACCGCGTTCCTCTGGGTGCTGTTCTCGCCCGTGCGTGGGCTTCGCGCGATCCCGGAGCCTGAGGCGGAGGAGGCGGAGCGCGGACCTCGCGCCGATACGACGATGGGAACCTCCCAGGCGCCCGCGCCTCCATGATCACGATCGCCGCGGTCATCCGGCGCGAGTTGCTCGTCTTCTCCCGGTACCCGAGCTGGATCCTCAGCATGCTCATCTGGCCGCTCCTCTTTCCGCTCGTCTATCTGCTGGGCAGCAGGGCTCTCACGGGGCCGGGCGGGGAGGGGCTGCCGGCCTTCGTGCGGGCGACGGGCACCGAGGTTCGCCCTATTGCTGGGAACGGCGGCCAGCCAGGCCATGCTGTCGGTGGTCACCTCGTCCGTGGGGTGTTCATGGTCTTCGCCGGCATCTGCTTTCCACTGAGCGTGCTGCCCGGATGGATGCGGACCGCCGCCGCGTATCTGCCGCTCACGCACACGATCGAGGGAGCCCGCGCCGCCCTGCTGAGCGGTGCCGGGATCGCCGATCTTCGTCCCT
>DATDEG010000156.1:0-6484 GCA_036523465.1 bacterium | reverse complement strand
GATCCAGGGCGGCAAAGGCTACAGCATCACGATCGATCGTCCCACCTGGCGGCCGGCGCGCGCCCTGTACCTCGACGAGGCGCGGGTGGCGTTGAGCCCCTTCGAAGGGCAACTCCGCGTCGGCGGAACGATGGAGTTTTCGGGTTTTGACACCAGAGTGAATCGACGGCGTCTTGACGGGATCCGGGCTTCGGCCTTCCGGTACCTGCGTGAGTGGCCGGCGGGAGAGGTAGAAACCGCATGGTCGGGGCTGCGTCCGCTGACACCTGATGGACTCCCTGTGCTCGGGCGGATGCCGGGATACGCCAATGTCTTCATCGCCACGGGGCACGGGATGCTTGGGATCACGCTGGCCCCGTCGACGGCGCTGGTCATCGCGCAGTTACTGCGGACTGGGGTCTCTGAGATCGATCTGTCTCCGTTCCGCCCGGAGCGGTTTGTCTCTCCGAGCGCGCGGTCGCCCGCCCGCATGTAAATCGTACGTGGAAGGGCACCTTTTGTGGTCCGAGAAGACAGAGGATGGCAGGCGTTTTTCGAGAGGAGGGATCCGGATTGGCGTTCTGGCGTTCGCTCGTCCGTAGTCTGTTGCTGCTCGTGGTTGCTCTGGCTCTGGTAGTTCCGTCTATCACGTACGCTCAGCCGAGGACCGGCGGTGAGCTCGTCCTTGTCTCGACTGAGGAACCCGACACCCTCGATGCGCAGAAGACCGGCGCCGCCGTGACGGGTCTGCTGATGCGCTATCTCGGCGACACGCTGATCACGAAGGACCTCAAGGGGAACTACATCGGCGCGCTCGCCCGGTCCTGGACCGTGTCCCGCGACGGCCTGACCTGGACCTTTCAACTGCGCACTGACGTGAAGTTCCACGACGGCACGCCGTTCAACGCCGAAGCGGTCAAAGGTACGATCGAGCGCGCGCTCGCTCCGGAGACGAAGTCGCCCATCGCCGGCGCGCTCTTCGGGCCGGTGGCGAGCGTCCAAACCTCCGGCGCGTCTACCGTCGTCATCAAGCTCAAGCAGCCCTTTGCTCCGTTCATTGACAACCTCACCGACCCGCGTGCCATGATCATCAGCCCGCAGGCGGTGCGCGAGATGGGCGATCGCTTCGGCCGGGCGCCCGTCGGGACGGGTGCATTTAAGTTCCAGGAATGGCGCAGCGCCGATCGCGTTGTATTTGCGCGCAATCCGGATTACCGTTGGGGCCCCGCGTATGCCCACGCCGGTCCACCGTTGGTTGATCGGATCGTGATGCGTTTCATGCCGGAATCGGCCGCCCAGGTCGCGGCGTTCGAGCGCGGGGAGATCTCCATCCTCGTAGGGGTGCCGCCGACGGACGTCCGGAGGCTCCGCGCGATGAATAAGTACCCGTTCTTCTCGTTCCTGCGCAAGGGGGTCGGCCTGTTCCTGGAGTTCAACGTCACCAAGGAGCCCTTCTCGGACATCCGCGTCCGCCGCGCGTTCAACAATGCCATCGAGAAGAACAGCGTCCTGCAGATCGGACTGGAAGGCCTCGGCGAGATCGCCGATGGGCCGCTCCCTCCTTCCATCTGGGGATTTTGGGACGGCGTCAAGGAATACGCACCGAAGTACGATCCCGCGCGCGCGAAGGCGCTGTTCGCCGAGGCCGGCTGGCGGCAGGCGCGGCCGGGGGGTGCGCTCGAGAAGGATGGCAAGCCGTTGTCCTTCGTGCTCTTCATCGCTCCGATCGACACGTGGCGGCGGTCCGCGCAGATCGTGCAGGCCCAACTGCGCGCCTACGGTATCGCCATGGAGATCCAGACGTTCGAGTTCGGCACGCTCCTCAGCAAGCTGAAGGCGGGAGAGCAATCGGCCGGGTTCATGGGGTACACATACACCTCCCCGGACATCGTCCAACTCTGGTTCCACTCGTCGAACATCGGCACAGGGCTGACCCTCTCTCACTTCAAGGACGCGAAACTCGATGCGCTCATCGAGGCGTCGCGGACGGAGACGGATCAGGCGAAGCGGCTGGCCATCTACCGCGACATCCAGAAGTACATCATCGACCAGGCCCTATGGGTACCGTTGTGGACGAACACGAACTACATTGCCGTCCAGCCGACGGTGGACGGAGCGAAGATCCATCCCGATGGATTTGTTGTGCTCAATGACGCCTCACTGAAGTAGTCGCCTCGGGGACGAGCGGGATGAAAGCCTTCTTGGTACGCCGGCTGCTCCTGCTCGTCCCTACCGTTCTCGGGGTCACGCTGGCGACGTTCCTCATGCTCCATCTCACGCCGGGCGATCCCGTGACGATCATGCTCGGCGAGTTCGCCTCGGCCTCCGAGGTGGCCCGGCTGCGCTCAGAGCTGGGGCTAGATCGTCCGCTTCCCGTGCAGTACGTGAGGTTCCTCGGACGCGCTCTCCGCGGGGACTTGGGAAGCAGCATCCGCAGCCGCCGCCCGGTGGCCGAGGAGATCGCGGAACGCCTCCCGCCAACCATGCAGCTCGCGCTCGCCGCAGAGATCCTCGCCGTGGCCGTGGGCATTCCCGCGGGGGTTGCCGCGGCGACGGCGCGCAAGCCGGCGGTGGACTCCGGGGTCGTCGCCGTCACGCTGATCGGCCTGTCCATGCCGACGTTCTGGTCCGGCTTGCTCCTCATCTTGCTCTTCTCGCTCACCCTGGGATGGCTGCCGATCACGGAGTCGGTCGGGGTCCGGGCGCTCATCCTGCCCGCCGTGACGCTGGCCGCTCCCGCGGCGGCGGTTCTCGCGCGGGTTACGCGGGCGAGCGTGCTCGAGGTCCTGCGGCAGGACTACGTCCGCACAGCGCGTGCGAAAGGCGTCGCCGAGACCATCGTCGTCTATCGACACGCCGTGCGGAATGCCTTGATCCCGGTGCTCACCGTCGCCGCGCTGCAGTTCGCGGGGCTGGTTGCCGGCGCGGTCATCGTGGAATCGGTCTTCGCCCGCCCCGGTCTCGGCCGCCTCGCCGTCACGGCCATCCTTTCCCGCGACTTCCCCCTGGCTCAGGGCATCGTGCTGGTCGTCGCGTCGATGTACGTCTTCGTCAACGTCGGGGTCGATGTCGTGTACGGTCTCCTCGACCCGAGGATCCGATACCGTTGATGGCCACGGTCTCGGAAGCCTCCGCCGCCGGCGCCGCCGTCTCCCGGAGGCGGACCACCCATCCGGTGCTGCGACGGCTCCGGAGCCGGCCCCTGGTGATCGTTGCCATGGCCATGCTCGTGTTGTTCATCATCCTGGCCCTCGCCGCACCGATCATCGCTCCGCACGATCCCAATGCGCTCATCTCCGGCGCGGTGATGCGGCGACCGTCGTGGACCTATCCGTTCGGCACGGACGAGCTCGGGCGGGATGTGTTCAGCCGTGTGATTCACGGAGCACGGATCTCACTGCAGATCGGCATCATCACCATCAGCATCGCCCTGGTCCTCGGCACGCTCGTCGGTCTTACCGCGGGGTTCTACGGCGGCCTGGTCGACAGCGCCTTGATGGCCGTGATGGAGATCCTGCTCGCCTTTCCACAGATCCTCCTCGCCATGGCCATCCTCGCCATGCTCGGGCCGAGCCTCAGGAACGCGATGATTGCCGTCGGCCTGTCCGCCGTCCCAGTCTACGCGCGGACGGCCCGGGGGACGACGCTGAGCGTGCGGGCTATGGATTACGTCGAATCCGCGCGGGCGGTGGGCTCGGGAGACGTCCGGATCCTGCTGCGGCATGTCCTGCCCAACATGATCTCTCCGGTCGTTGTGCTGGGCACCGCGGGCGTCGGGATCGCCATCCTCATCGCCGCCGGACTGAGTTACCTGGGTCTGGGCGCGCAGCCCCCGACGCCGGAGTGGGGGGCGATGCTGAGTGAGTCCCGCGCATATCTGCGCAACGCGTGGTGGATGGCCACGTTTCCCGGTCTGGCGATCACCGTGGTGGTCGTCAGCCTGAACCTCTGCGGCGACTGGCTGCGGGACCTCCTCGATCCGCGGTTGCGGAAATGATCGTGGACGATATCGTCGCGGCCATCCGCCGGCGGGCGTCGGGATTTAGCGGGACGCTCGGCGTATGGGCCCGAGCAGTAACAGGGGACGAGACCATCGAGTGGAACGCGCACGACGTCTTTCCCAGTGCCTCGACGATCAAGCTGCCGGTGCTCCACGAGGTCTTCAGGCAGGCCGGCGAGGGACGTATCCGGCTGGGCGATACGCTTGTGGCCCGCGATGAGGACGTCGTCCCCGGGTCGGGGATCCTCAAAGACCTCACCCCGGGCGTGGGTCTCTCGGTCCGGGACCTCGCCGTGCTCATGATCGTGGTCAGCGACAACACGGCCGCCAATCTCCTTATCGACCTCGTGGGCCTGGACAATGTGAACCAGACCTTGCGGACGCTGGCACTGCGCGATACGGTGCTCGAGCACAAGTTCTTCCGGGCGCCGCCCGGTGCGCCGGTCAACCGCACGTCGCCCGCCGACCTCGGGCGGCTCATGATGTTGATCGCGACCCACGCCGTGCTCACCCCGGAGGCGTGTGAGGATATGCTGGCGATCCTTCGACGGCAGCACTACACCGACCAGATCACGCGCCGGTTTGCGGACTTCGACGGCTATCTCGAGCAGGGGGTCGCGCCCCTCGTACAGGTAGCGTCCAAGAGCGGGGCGATCCGCGGCACGCGCAACGACGTGGCCCTCGTCGAGCGTGGGGATCTCCGGTACGTCATCGCCATGATGAGCCGCGATTGCGCCGACCGCCGGTTCTACCTAGACAATGAGGGGGCGGTGCTCCTCGCCGATGTTGCGGCCCTTGTGGATGGGCACTTCCTGGCGACGGCCCGCTCCTGATCCCCATCAGGCGGGCGCCTGATTCTCCCGCGTTCCCCCGGTCGTATGATGGCTTCGGCCGTAGGGCGGCCGCGCCGGCGGGCGGCCGGCGTCGGGCTGCCCCAAGGAGGGACGACGATGTTGAACAAGGCGGCGGATCTGGCGGGGCCGGGAATTGGAGATTACGCTGAGCTCGAAAAGATCCTTCCAGCGGACTACCGGTCTTTGTTGACTCCGCGTGAAACTCAAGATGCGATCTTCGCCGCGAAGCATTTCATCGAAGAGCAGTTGTGCAAGGCGCTCAACCTGACGATGGTCACCGTCCCCCTCATCGTCGACGCGGAGAGCGGCGTCAACGACTACCTCGACCGGGACGGATCCCGGGGCCCGATCCAGTTCCACATCACGAACGACCGCGATCGGCACCCGGTGGACGCCCAGATCGTCCAGGCGGCCACGAAATGGAAGCGCACCGCTCTCAAGCAGTTCGGCATGGGAGCAGGCGAAGGACTGTGTACGGACATGCGCGCCGTCCGGAAGGACTACTTCCTGGATCACGACCACAGCGTCTACGTGGATCAATGGGACTGGGAGCGTGTGATCACGCCCACCAACCGGACGCTCGAGTTCTTGAAGACGATCGTGGGCAAGATCTGGATGGTGCTGGTGGAGGCCGAGCGCGATGTCCAGGAGCGCTTTCCGCAGCTCAAGGATCCGCGGTATCCTAACCTCCCGGAGCAGCTCACCTTCCTTCATGCTGAAGACATCCTCGACATGTACCCGACGTTGCCCCGGAAGCAACGGGAGGCCGCGGTGCTGCAGCGGTACCCGGCGATCTTCATCATAGGGATCGGCTGGACGCTCCAGGACGGCTACCCGCACGAGATGCGCGCCGCCGACTACGACGACTGGGTGACGGAGACGGTGTCGCCGGACGGGCGGCCGATGCACGGGCTCAACGGCGACATCCTGGTCTGGAACCACGTGACACGCCGCCGGCACGAGTTGACCTCGATGGGGATCCGCGTCGACGGCGAGTCGCTGCGCAGGCAACTCGAGATGACCGGGCAGCTCGACTTCCTCAAGTACCCCTACCACCAGGGCATCGTGGACGATGCACTGCCGCTGACGATCGGCGGTGGGATCGGACAGTCCCGTACGCTCATGCTCTTGCTGCGCAAAGCCCACCTGGGCGAAGTGACGGTCAGCGTGTGGCCGAAGATCTTGAAGGAGATGTGCGCCAGGAAGAACATCGTTGTCCTGGAGTAGATGCGCCGCGTCTGGCGAACGGCCACGCTGATCTGGATGGCCGGTATCCTCCTCGTATCGCTCCTGCCGGGCGGACCTGCCACGCCCGGAGGAACTACCTGGCATCTGGCCGGGTACGGGGTCCTCGGCATCCTCTGGGGCCAGTGGCAGGCGGCGTGGCTCGTGTGGGTGTTGGCGACGGCATACGGAGCGGCGATCGAGGGCCTGCAGTGGCTCATTCCGGGCCGTCTCGCCGAGGTGTCAGACCTTCTGGCCAACGCCCTGGGAGTGCTCGCCGGAGTTGGCATCGCGGGGATCTGGGCCAGAGTCCGCCGGAAGTGATCGGGCCGGTCCCGCGGGCCCCCGCCTTGGGAATAATGTAGGTAGGCCGATGGATTCCCTCGTGACCATCCGGGCCACCGCCGATCCTACACTGTTCCCAACG
>DATDEG010000155.1:0-2444 GCA_036523465.1 bacterium | reverse complement strand
CAGATCCTCAACTGGAGCAACACCGTGGGGACGCACCTCGTCGGCGAGACGGCGTTTCACTCGGGTGGCCGCAGGATCGCGGACGTCCCGCTGCGCGATCTCTGCGGTCCGGGCGTCGTCGTGGATATCTCCGACGCCGTCTCGGACTACAGCGTCTACACTCCGGAAATGATCACGCAGCGGGCGGACGTCCGGCGGGGCGACATCCTCATCGTCAACACCGGCTACCACCGGTACTCGTGGGACCGCCCGGACGTGCCGAATCCGCAGGCGCCGGGCGGCATGGAGTCCAAGGAGTTCGGCTTCTACGTCCGCCACCCCGGCCCGTCGATGGAGTTCTATCGCTGGGCGCTGGATCTCGGGCTCAAGGTGATCGGCGTCGATTGCGGCTGCGCAGAGCACCCGATGAACACTCCGGTCCGGCGCATGCACGAGAGCGAATTCCGCCGCGCCGAGGCGAAGCTCCGCGAGCGGACCGGGCAGGGCTGGGACGAGATGTTCCCGCCGGATGATTACTACGCGCTGACGCATCGCGCGCTCCCGGAGGCCCACCTGTTGTTCTGCGAGGCGATCGTCGGCGACATCGACCGCCTCAAGGATCAACGGGCCTGGATCGCGATCCTGCCCATCCCCTACGTGGAGGTCGAGACGGCGTGGGCGCGCGTCGTGGCCTATCAGCCCCCGGAGGCGATGCCGGATCGTGAGTTCTTCCGGGCGCTCGACGGCGCCGAGCTGTACGACCTCACCGTTCCGCTCAGCGTGCAGACGCCGCAGTGGCTGAACTACGTGCCCCTCAGCGTGACGTATACGAAGCGGGTCGGCGGGCAGTTCTTCGGCATGGGACGCAACGGCTCGATCTGCAACGCGAGCATCCACCTCGGAACGCACATGGACGGAGAGAAGCACTTCTATCCAGGCGGGCGGACGATCGGCGAGGTGCCGCTGGAGGAATGGGTTGGCCCCGGAGTCATCGCCGACATCTCGTCGCTGGTCAGCGACTCGAGTGTGTACACGCCGAAGATGATCCAGGACGTCGTGGACATTCGCGCGGGCGACATCCTCATCATCAAGACCGGATGGTCGAAGTACGGGTGGAACAGCCCCGCCTCCGATGAGTTCCGCTACATGGTCAAGCACCCCGGACCATCGCCGGACTTCGCGGACTGGGCGGCCGGGCTGCGGCTCAAGTGGCTCGGCGTGGACGCCGTTTCCGCGGATCATCCGATGAACACGATCATGCGGAACTGGCATCCGCTGACGTTTGCCGAGGCCAACGCCAAGCTCAAGCGCGACTTCGGCAAGGAGTGGGACGAGATGTATCCGCTCGAGCACTACTACCAGGACATGCACCTCAATCTCTTCCCGAAGCGGATCGTGCACGCCGAAAATCTCGCCGGCGACATCCTCCGCGCGCCCAGCGGCCGGTACTACATCGGCTGTTTCCTCCAGAAAGCCATGGAGGCCGAATCGATGTGGGGACGGTTCGTCGCCTTCGCCGAGGGCCGATAACCCGGCTCTCCAGAGGCGCCGGCGTACCCGCCCACACCCCGTCCCGGGCTGGTGGAACTTTCCCGCCGGGCAATGAGTCTAATGGGCGAATGGCGGGTAAGCCATCACGCAGACGGCGGAGGCGGCGGTGGACGAAGCGGCGCTGCTGGCGAGCAGCCGGCGCGGTGATCTCTCTGCGTACGACCGGCTGGTGGCCGCATATCAGGATCGCGTGTACCAGACGGCCTACCGTATCACCGGGCACCGCGAGGATGCCTGGGACGCGGTGCAGGAGGCCTTCCTCCGAGCATTCCGGGCGCTCCGGTCGTTTCGCGGAGACGCAGCGTTCTCGACGTGGATGACGCGCATCGCGGTCAACGCCGCGCTCGACGTGGTGCGCCGGCGGCCCCCGCATGCTCCGGTGATCCCCGAGGGTGCGGCGGCCGGCACCGATCCCAGCGATGAGGTCCTGCGCCGGGATCAACAGCGGCGCGTCCAGCAGGCCATCGCGGCGCTGCCCGCCGACCATCGCGCCGTCGTTGTCCTCCGCGACGTACAGGACCTGTCCTACGAGGAGATCGCCCGGACCCTCCGCCTCCCGGTCGGCACCGTGCGGTCCCGGCTCAGCCGGGCCCGGGAGACGCTGCGGGTGGCGCTCGCCGATCTCGCGCCCCGGTCGCGAGAAGAGCCGGGCAGGATGCAGGAACCGGGAAGGAGCTCATGATGCGCGCAACACATATCGCCTCAGAGACTCTGTCCGCGTATGTGGACGGCGAACTGTCGAGAGAAGAGCACGCCCGTGTCGTCTCCCACCTGCAGACGTGCGAGGCGTGTCGCGGCCGGCTGCACGACCTGCAGTTCACCGTCGAGATGGTCCGCGACCTCGATCCGCTTCTGGCTCCTGAGGAACTGCGGGAAACTGTGGCGGGCAGGCTGGCGGATGCCCGGGCTCCGCG
>DATDEG010000154.1:0-14025 GCA_036523465.1 bacterium | reverse complement strand
ATCTGACTCGGCACGCGGGCGGTTCTCACCAGCGGTCTCCATTCCTCCGCCGGCACCACGTGTCTAGACGTATCAGGCCTTATCAACATAGTCGAAGTCGAGCCGGGGCCAGATGGTCACGCAGCGCCCACTCATCTGACTGCCACACCCAGGTAGTATGGCCAGAGTACTAGCGCCAGAATAGCCGGCCAAAAGGTCAGCTTCGCAAATGCGACTGTGAACAACCATCCAATAAACCAGATAGGACCAGCAGTATTGACAAGAACTCTCGGCCTTCTGTCAGATTCCATAATAGACTCCTTTCTGGCGCATGAGACCTCCTATCTAATTGAAATTGGGTTTGAGTCGATCCGCTCAGGCATCTCCGGAACGGGTCTTTGACAGAATGAAATTCGGATTCGAGACTTCTCGGTAGACACAATTCCTTTCGGAATCTTCCAGGCAAGGGACCTCGCGGCCAAGCGGTTCGTGATCAGGAGGCAGTCGGTCGGGCTGTTTTCCAGTCGGACGGCGACGATCTCTTGGCCGGCTTGGATCAACTGTACGTCGCGACGCACACTAACCGGATAATCGGTGATCCTGCCAAGAGTCATCCGGACCTCCTCGCCCGGTCGATAGACATCCCATTCGGTGCGAAGAAGGACGAGTTTGTTTCGGGCTCCGAGGTTCCGCTCGACCCCGGTGGAGGTCTCGTCCCAGAACCGGCTTGGGCCGACGTCGACGTGGACTTCCTTCGTGTGATAGTAGCCTGCCCCACAACAGTTGAGGCCTCGGACGAACTCCCACAACCTCTTCGCCGGGACCCCGTCCATCTCGATGTCGGCTGCCATCCCCTCCATGTGCATGCTCGTCCTGGCCGCCAGCGCGCCTTTCTGCCGCAGGCCTTCATTGTACGTGGGGCTGCGGTAGCCCGAGATGATCCTGATCTTCCCGCCATTCAACTGGTCTTGGAGATAATCGAGCACTCCGATGAGGCGGATGGCGATTCCCTCGGTTCCGTCGGGAGGGGCGCCGAAGATCTGGTTGATCCTCCTCCGGGCCGATTCCGGATAGTCGCCTCCAGCTGTTCGGTACGTTATCGACCCGGCTGCACCAGCCGCCTTGTTGACGAGTTGGACCGTTCCGTCCCCTTCGATGAAGAAGCGTCCGGCGGGAGCGGCGCCCGCGGCGAGGGAGAAGACCAACAAGATCGCAACGGTAGACACTCTGCGACTCGACATCACTCCGCAAACGGTTCGATGCCGACCGGCGTGGGCCTTTCGGGGAATAGGCGCAGTCACCGGGCGTGTTTAGCCAGACGTGGCGGACTGGAACGCGCGCGTCATCGACGAGTTCCACGCAAAGGGCGGACGAGGCGTCGGACCCTGGGGGGACAACCTCCTGCTCCTCACGACGCGTGGGGCGAAGAGTGGCCAGGTGCATTCAGCACCTCTCGTCTATCACCGCGACGGTCAGCGTTACGTGATCGCGGCGTCCAAGGGTGGCGCGCCGACACATCCCGGCTGGTACTACAACCTGGTGAAGTATCGCGAGGCCGAGATCGAGGTCGGGACGGAGAAGTTCAGGGTGCGCGCGACGCCGATCCCGAAAGGATCCGAGCGCGATCGTCTCTACGAGGCGCACGGCGACGTGTTTGCCGCGTTCCGTGACTATCCGAAGAGGACGACGCGAATCATCCCGGTCGTTGTCCTGGAGCGGATCTCCTAGTTCCGCACCACCCCCGCGCGGCCGGGAAGCCGAGAGACAGCGTAAGCGGAGTAAGGATCGCCCTCACGCAGGCACTTGACCCGAACCAACTTCGTCCCGGCGATCGCCTCCAACCAGCGGTGCACCATCTCGCAGACTTCCTCATGGAGCAGGGCCAGCTGCATCACCGGGCAGTTGTGCTCTCGCAATAGGTAGCCGCCGGACGCCCGCTGGAGATCGGGGAGGAACCCGCGCTCCGCCATGATCTCGCGCACTCGCTCCAGGCGCGCCGTCCCGCGCAGCCCCTCCACCCTCGGCAGGTCCCGGGCGATCCAGCGGTCGCCGATCCGCCGGAGCAGCGCGCGCAGCTGGCCTGAGCCCTCGCGCTGGATCTCCTCCAGCAGCGCCGCGGCAAACGCATCGTAGGCCTTGGGGAACAGCACATCCGCCTTGGGGGTAAGGACGTAGCGGACGCGGGGGCGCCGCCGTCCCGGTTGCAGGCCGTCTCGCACGACGAGACCGTCCGCCTGCAGCGATGCGAGCTGCGTGGTGATGGCAGTGCGGGTCAGGCTGAGCCGCTCGCCCAAGCCTTCCACGGTCCCGCCGCCTTCCAGCCGCAGAAGTTCGATGATCCGCCGCCGCGTATCGTGCACCATGCGGCCATCGTACGATACTGGGTGGGGAGGAGTCAATATCAACAAATATAACTAAAAATATTGACATATTATCCGCGGCGCGCTACGCTGAGCACCATCACAGCTCACGGAGGTTCCCATGCGTAGGTTTGTCGGAGTCCTGCTCCTCGTCGTGCTGCTTGCCGCTGTCCCGTCCCTGTCTGCTCCCCTTCCCGCCGCGGCCCAGGGAACCGTCCCCGGAGGCAAGGCCGCAGCCTTCCGTACCGGCATGCGCGTCCTCTGGGAAGATCACATCACCTGGACGCGCCTCTACCTCGTCAGCGCCATCGCCGGGCTGCCTGACACCCAGTCGACCGCCCAGCGTCTCCTCCGCAACCAGGCGGACATAGGAAACGCCGTAAAGCCCTTCTATGGGGAAGCGGCCGGCACGAAGCTCGGCGCCCTTCTCCGCAACCACATCCTCACCGCGGCGGAGCTCGTCACCGCGGCCAAGGCCGGCGATACTGCCAAAGTCGCCGCGGCGCGGACACGATGGTACGCCAACGCTGACGAGATCGCCGACTTCTTGAACTCTGCCAACCCGCGCCACTGGCCGAAAGGTGAGATGCGGTCGATGATGCGGGAGCATCTCGACCTCACGCTGGCGGAGGCCACCGCGCGGCTGAAGTCCGACTGGGCGCTCGACATCGCAACGTATGACAAGATCCACAAGCAGATCCTGGGCATGGCCGACATGCTGAGCGCCGGCATCATCGGGCAGTTCCCGGCGAAGTTCCGCTAACCTCGGAGCGGCGGCTGAATGTCGATGATGAAGGTTGCCTCAACTGAAGACGTGCTGCCGGGAACGGGGAAAGTCGTCCAGGTCGACGGCCGACTGATCGCTCTGTTCAATCTCAACGGCACGTTCTACGCGCTCGACAATCGCTGTACGCACGTCGGCGGGCCGCTCGGCGAGGGGCACGTGGAAGGCAGCATCGTGGTCTGCCCCTGGCACGGGAGCCGGTTCGATATCACCACGGGGGCGGTGGCCGGCGGTCCTGCCCGCCGGCCGGTCGCCACGTACCCGGTGATAGTCCGGGGCGGTGATGTCCTGATCGATCTATAGGGTGAGGAGGGAAGCGGCCGGCGAGGCGGAAGAACAGCCGGACCGCCCAGCCGAAATGGAGGCACCACAATGCCGAAATCCTTGCGCGTCGTCCTGGTCGGGGCTGCCCTTGGGATCTCCGTCCTCGTGCTCCCCTCCGCCTCAGTTACGCCTCAGGTCAATGCAGGTCCACTGCCCCAAGTCGTCGCGGGGCTGACCGCCCCGCCGGCCGTTCCGCCTTCACCGTCGCGCGCCGCGGCGCGCGTCACTGTGTCGCTCGAGACACGCGAACTCACCGGAACACTCGCCGATGGTGTCCAGTACATGTTCTGGACGTTCAATGGGACCGTGCCCGGGCCCATGATCCGGATCCGCGTGGGCGACGAAGTGGAGCTGCACCTCAAGAACAACCCCCGGAGCAGCCAGATCCACTCGATCGATCTTCATGCGGTCAACGGCCCAGGCGGCGGGAGCACGGTGACCCAGACCGCTCCGGGAAAGGAATCGGTGTTCCGCTGGAAGGCTCTCAACCCAGGTCTGTATGTCTACCATTGCGCCAGCCCGCACATCCCAACGCATATCGCCAACGGGATGTACGGATTGATCGTCGTCGAGCCTGAAGGCGGGCTCCCAAAGGTGGACCGGGAGTTCTACGTCTTGCAGGGTGAGTTCTACACGAAGGGCGCCCGTGGGATGAAGGGGATGCAGGCCTACGATTCGTCGAAAGCCTACGCGGAGCACCCCGAATACGTCGTCCTCAACGGGCGGGTCGGCGCGCTGACCGACCGCGGGGTGCTCACCGCCCGAACCGGGCAGACCGTGCGCATCTTCGCGGGCAACGGCGGGCCCAATCTGGTGTGGGCCTTCCACGTGATCGGGGAGATCTTCGACCGTGTCTACCGTGAAGCAAGCGTCGGAGGGACACCCGAGACGAACGTGCAGACGACACTCATCCCGCCGGGCGGCGCAGCCATCGTCGAGTTCAAGGTTGATGTGCCGGGGACGTACCTCCTGGTGGACCACAGCATCTTCCGGATCGACCAAGGAGCCGTCGGACAATTGAAGGTCGAAGGCGCAGGGACACCAGGCATATTCGAGGCCGTCCCTGGGGGAAAGTAGGCTCGACTAAGCTTCCACTAATGCCGGTGGCCGGTGAGCGCCCCCTCCCCGGCTTCCGCATGTGTGTGGGACGATCCGGCCATCGCCGTGTGGATGCTGTGCGCGTACACGATAAAGCCGAGGTACGCCTGCACATACTCACGGGCAGCGGCCACGTCGTTCTCGTCGTAGTGTTTCCTGGCGGTGGCGGCGTGGAACCGCTCGTGGAGCTGATCCCGGAGGGCCCGGTACAGGAACGTGGTCACCGGCTCGAGATCGCCTGTCTCAACGGCCTTCTCAGCGCGGGGAACTACCGGGCCCTCGTCGAGTCCCGCCGGCTTCAGCCCGGTGTACGGGGCGCCCTCACCCTCGCGATGGAGACGCACAGCGGTCTCGAAGAACCAGTAGTCAACCGTCTCGCTGGCCTCCGGGCTCAACGACCGGACCCGCATCGTTCGCTCAAACGCCCGGCGTAGTTCCTCCCCGGCCCGCTCTGGGACGTACGGCAGGATGAGGTTCACATTCGCACGCTGAAGGGCCGCGCGCGCGGCCTTCACGACGGGGCCGTCCATCGTATCGCAATGAGGCGGCATCTTCTCTCACCTCCGCTCTCCACGATACGTCAGCCGCAAGAGCGGTGAATCCGGCGAAGGGTGGATTCCCCGTGCGCTGTGTTCGCTTCGAGGACACCGGACGCCCCACCGCAGCGCTAGAAATCGTATCGGGAGAAGATGATACTGGTTACCGCCATCTCGAAACCTTCAGATAGCGCGGATACGTCGCCCGCGGTGCAGCGTCGCCCCGCGACGATAAGCCACACGGCCTGTGCCCTCTACCAAGGAGGATGCGTATGAAACAAATTGGCCCTCAGGTCGCGACCCTCGATGGCAACGAAGCGGCCGCCTCGGTCGCCTACCGGCTGAATGAGGTCATCGCCATCTACCCCATCACGCCATCCTCCGCGATGGGCGAACTCGCCGACGAATGGGCCGCTCAAGGGAAACCAAACCTGTGGGGGACGGTCCCGGAAGTGGTGGAGATGCAGTCGGAGGGCGGCGCCGCGGGCGCCGTGCACGGCGCACTGCAGGCAGGGGCGTTGACCACGACGTTCACGGCCTCACAGGGCCTGCTGCTGATGATCCCCAACATGTATAAGATCGCCGGGGAATTGACCGCGTGTGCGATGCACGTGGCCGCCCGGACGGTGGCGGCGCATGCCCTGTCCATCTTCGGCGACCACTCCGACGTGATGGCCTGCCGACAGACGGGGTTCGCCCTGTTGGCCTCCGCCTCGGTCCAGGAAGCGCACGACTTCGCCTGCATCACGCAGGCCGCTACGCAGCGGTCGCGCGTGCCGTTCCTGCACTTCTTCGACGGCTTCAGGACCTCGCATGAGATCAACAAGATCACGCCACTGTCCGACGAGGATCTGCGGACGATGATCCCCGCCGACCTCGTCGAGGCCCACCGCAGGCGCGCGCTGACCCCTGATCGGCCCGTTCTGCGCGGGAGTGCGCAGAACCCTGACACGTTCTTTCAGGCGCGCGAGGCGTGCAATCCCTTCTACGCGGCCTGTCCCGAAGTGGTCCAGGACACAATGGATACGTTCGCCGCGCTTACCGGCCGCCAGTATCACCTCTTCGACTACGTCGGGCACCCGGAAGCCGAGCGGGTGATCGTCATCATGGGGTCCGGGGCGGAGGTCGCGCACGAAACCGTCGAGTGGCTACAGCGACGCGCCGAGCGCGTCGGTGTGTTGAAGGTACGGCTCTACCGGCCGTTTCCGGTCCAGGAGTTCGTCCGGGCGCTCCCCGCAACGGTGCGCGCTGTCGCCGTCCTGGACCGCACCAAAGAACCCGGCGCGCTGGGCGAACCCCTGTACCTGGATGTCGTCGCCGCGCTGCATGAAGGGGTGGCGGACGGGCAGGCGCCGTTTGGTGTAATGCCCGTGGTCATCGGCGGACGGTACGGTCTCTCCTCAAAGGAGTTCACGCCGGCCATGGTCCGCGCCGTGTTCGACGAACTGGCCAGGCCCGCGCCCAAGCGGCACTTCACGGTCGGGATCATGGATGACGTCACCGGCCTATCGCTTCCGTTCGATCGAGAGCTGGACATCGAGCCCGATGACACTACCCGCGCCGTGTTTTTCGGGCTGGGGGCCGACGGTACGGTCGGCGCCAACAAGAACTCAATCAAGATCATCGGGGAGGAGACGGCCAATCACGCGCAGGGCTACTTCGTCTACGATTCCAAGAAGTCCGGGGCCACCACGATCTCGCACCTGCGTTTTGGGCCGAGGCCCATCCGGTCGCCCTACCTGATCACGCGCGCCGGCTTCGTCGCCTGCCACCAATTCCGGTTCCTGGAGCGTCTCGACGTGCTGGACTGCGCAGCGCTTGGCGCGGTCTTCCTGCTCAACGCGCCCTACGGGCCGCAGGAGATCTGGGACCACCTTCCCCGCGAGGTGCAGGTGCAGATCCTCGAGAAACACCTGCGGTTCTACGTGATCGACGCCCTCGAGGTCGCGAAGCAGACCGGCATGGGCGGACGGATCAACGCCATCATGCAGACGTGCTTCTTCGCTATCTCCGGCGTCCTGCCGCGCGGGGAGGCCGTCGCGAAGATCAAGGAGGCGATCCAGAAGACCTACGGCCGCAAGGGCGACGAAGTGATCCGCCGCAACTGGGAGGCCGTGGACCAGACACTGGCCCACCTGCACGAGGTGCCCATTCCCGCGCAGATCACCGGGCAGCCGCGGCGTCCGCTGATGCCGCCCGAGGCGCCCGACTTCGTGAAAAATGTCACAACGTTGATGCTGGCCGGTAAGGGCGATCTACTGCCCGTCAGCGCCTTCCCGCCCGACGGCACCTGGCCGGTGGGTACGGCGCAGTGGGAGAAGCGCAACATCGCGGATGAGATCCCGGTCTGGGATCCGGAGATCTGCATCCAGTGCAACAAGTGCGTCTTTGTCTGCCCGCACGCGGTGATCCGCACCAAGGTCGTCGAACCGCACGCGCTCGACGGCGCGCCGCCCGCGTTGAAGTCCACCGAGTACCGCGGCGCGGAGTTCAAGGGCTTGAAATACCTTCTGCAGGTGGCGCCGGAGGACTGCACCGGGTGCAGCCTGTGCGTGGCGGTGTGCCCGGCGAAGGACAAGGCGAACCCCAAACACAAGGCGATCAACATGATGCCTCAGGCCCCGCTCCGCGAAGCAGAGCGCGACAACTGGGCGTTCTTTCTCGAGCTGCCGGATCCCGACCGGAGCCGGGTCCGCCTCGAGGTCAAGGAGTCGCAGTTCCTCCTCCCGCTGTTCGAGTTCTCCGGCGCCTGCGCCGGGTGCGGAGAGACCCCGTACCTCAAGCTGCTCACGCAGCTGTTCGGGGACCGCACGCTCATGGCCAACGCCACCGGCTGCTCGTCCATCTACGGGGGGAATCTGCCCACCACGCCGTACACGACGAACCGCGACGGACGCGGCCCGGCCTGGTCGAACTCGCTGTTCGAAGACAATGCCGAATTCGGACTGGGCTTCCGCCTGGCGGTGGAGTCGCAGGCGGTGCAGGCCCGGGATCTCCTCCGCTCGCTGGCCGGCGCCGTCGGAGGGGAACTCGCCAACGCGATGCTCGGGGCGGACCAGGGCCATGAGGCCGGGATCACCGCTCAGCGGGAGCGAGTGGCCCTGCTCCTAAGCCGTCTCGCCGGCGTCGATCGGCCGGAGGCTCGGCGGCTGGAAGCATTAGCGGACTTTCTGGTGCGCAAGAGCGTCTGGATCGTCGGCGGCGACGGCTGGGCATACGATATCGGATACGGCGGGCTCGACCACGTACTGGCGCTCGGGCGCGACGTGAACATCCTGGTGCTGGACACCGAGGTGTACTCCAACACCGGCGGCCAGCAGTCCAAGGCCACTCCGCGCGGGGCCACGGCCAAATTCGCCTCGGCCGGAAAGACCACGGTGAAGAAAGACCTGGCCCTACTGGCAATGACGTATGGCCACGTCTACGTAGCCAACGTGGCCTTCGGCGCGAAAGACGCGCACACGCTGCGCGCGTTCCTGGAAGCCGAGTCCTATCCGGGCCCGTCGCTGATCATCGCCTACAGTCCGTGCATCGCACACGGCTACGACCTCGCGCTGAGTGCCGAGCAGCAGCGGCTCGCCGTGGACTCCGGCTACTGGCCGCTCTTCCGGTTCGACCCGCGGCGGGTGGCCGAGGGTAAGAACCCGCTGCAGCTGGATTCCGCACCGCCGAAGGTAGACCTGAGCACGTTCCTGTACAACGAGACCCGCTTCCGCATGGTGGAGCAGATAGATCGCCAGCGGGCCCATGGGCTGCTGGAAACGGCCAGGCGCGACGTGCAGGCACGGTACCGGTTCTACCAGCAGTTGGCGCAATTGCCGCCGCTCGCGTCACCGGTCTCCGCCGCGGCCTCGACCGCCACCGGGAAGGCGTGAAAGGAGACACGCATGGATCTCTCGACCACGTACCTGGGCCTGCGGCTGGCCCATCCGCTCATGCCCGGCGCCTCACCGCTGGTGGATGATCTGGACATCGTCAGACGGCTGGAAGACGCCGGGGCCGCGGCGATCGTCATGCACTCGCTGTTCGAGGAGCAGATCCTCCAGGAGCAGCTGGCTTCCGCCTTCCACCTGGACGTGCACGAAGAGGGCTTCGGGGAAGCGCTCACCTTCTTCCCCCGCCCGGCCGACTACGCGCTGGGACCGGACCAGTACCTGCGGCAGCTCGAACGGATCAAGGGCGCAGTCGGCGTGCCGGTCATCGCCTCGCTCAACGGCACGACCCCCGGGGGCTGGGTGGGGTACGCGCGGCGGATGCAGGATGCCGGCGCGGACGCCCTCGAGCTCAACGTGTACTACCTTGCCTCGGATCCCGCGGAACCGGGCGAGGCTGTGGAGCGGCGCACGCTCGACATCCTGCGCGCTGTGAAGAACGCCATTCAGATCCCCGTCGCGGTGAAACTCTCGCCGTTCTATTCCTCCCTCGCCCACATGGCCGCGGAGCTCGATCGCGTCGGCGCGGACGGCCTCGTGCTCTTCAATCGTTTCTACCAGCCGGATATCGACATCGAGCAGTTGGAAGCCGTCCCGCACCTGGAACTCTCCACGAGCGCGGAACTGCTCCTGCGGCTCCGCTGGCTGGCCATCCTGCGGAGCCAGGTCCGGACCTCGCTCGCCGCGACCGGGGGCGTGCACACCGCGGCGGATGCCATCAAGGCCATCATGGCCGGGGCCGACGCGGTGCAGATGGTCTCGGCCCTGCTGCGCCGCGGCCCGGAGTATCTGCGCACCATCCGAGAAGAAATGGAGTCATGGATGGCCGAGCACGAGTACAAATCGCTTACACAAATGCGCGGGAGTATGAGCCTCAGCAACTCCCCGGACCCGGGCGCGTTCGAGCGGGCCAATTACATTCGTGTCCTTCAGGGATGGCGGGGACCTACACCAGCGGAGTGACCCGAGGAGCCCGCGGAGATTACCCTTCCCACCTCGAACCACTTGGCGGCTCGGTGAATCCCTCCCGACCAGGCGCTCCGGTATAGTTTCGTCAGCACGAACTCCCGGTGACCCAGAACCGCGGCCGCGGTCAACCGGCCGCAGGCTGAGCGCTCGAAGGCATCGAAAATCCACGCAGCGGCACTATAATGTGAGCGGCAACTGAATGGGCTGCGGGTGTACGAAGTCTACCCCGCAACTGGTGAGTAGCCTACGCCCGTAGGCGCCATGAGTGCTCCCTGGTCGTGAGATAAGAAGTTCCTTGCGTGGGTGGTGGCCCTCCATGAATCGCAGCACGCTCTCACGTGCCGGAGAAGGCGGCGCCCACCGGCGCCGTCGTCGTGCTGAAAAGACACGCCCGCCGGTGGTCCCGATTGGGTTCACGTCCTCATCGAATTCACTGTGGACCGGCGGTCGGTAGATGTCGACGGCAAGAGGAACCCTCCCCACAATGCGCTCGGCCACGCGGCAGATGCCGCGGCCGAGAGCGCCCGACCCTGAGCGCGCGGCCAAAACCGCGCTGACGCAACTCGATCTTTCGGATCGAGTGCGTGGAAAGCGTATCGCCGTCACAGCGGGAAGCCGGGGTATCAACGATATCGTGCCCGTGCTGCGTGGCACGATCGATCATCTGCGACATCTGGGCGCCGACCCCATCGTCGTCGCGGCAATGGGGAGTCACGGCGGCGCCACCAGCGACGGACAGCGACATGTCCTTGAGCATCTGGGGATTTCCGAGGAATCGATGGGTGCGCCCATCTCCACCCGCATGGCCACCAGCGTGGTCGCCCGGACGCCCGACGGCTTGATTGGGTACTGTGACGCTGTGGCAGCGTCGTGCGACGGCATTCTCGTGGTCAACCGGATCAAGCCGCACACGGCGTTCGACGAGCCGTTTGGCAGCGGGCTGATGAAGATGCTCAGTGTCGGATTGGGAAAGGCCGAGGGGGCGGCCCAGATCCACCGGCAAGGGCCAGCTCAACTAGCGTCCGCCATCCGGGCGATCGCGCAACTCCTCCTTGACAGCAGCATGGTCGTGGCGGGTGTCGCGATTCTGGAGAATGGCTACGATGAGACGGCACGCATCGAGGCGATGCTTCCGGACCAATTGGTCGAGCGTGAACTCGCCTTGTATCGCGAGGCGAAATTGACGCTTCCACGCCTGCCGGTAGCGCAACTGGACGTCCTGATCGTCGATGAAATGGGCAAGACCTTCGCCGGCACGGGTATGGATACCAACGTCATCGGACGCCGCCGCATCCCCGGACTGCCTGAACCGACATCACCCAATATCGCGCACATCGTTGCGCTACGGCTGTCGCCGCATTCCGAGGGAAACGCGCAGGGCATCGGCCTGGCGGATTTAACGACACGGCGCCTGGTTGATGCGATCGACTGGCAGGTCACATACAAGAACACCATCACCAGCACCTTTTTGAATCGGGGGGCCATTCCCGTGACGCTCCCCTCCGACCGGGAGGCGATCACGGTAGCGCTCGATATTCTTCCCGGCGCGAACGCCGCCCTCGCAAGAGTCATCCGCATCCCGAACACGCTGCATCTTGAACGAATCCTTGTGTCAGACGCGGTGGCTGATGAAATCGCGGGACAGTCCGGCGTCGATATCGGCCCTGAGGTTCCATGGGTGTTTTCAACAGACGGATGGTTGGTCGACCTTTCATAGGCGTCGGTGGCTGAAGCACACTCCTCAGCCTACTCAAGAGGAGACGCACGTTTCGCTGACGCGCCCCGCGCTACCCCTCCCACCTCGAACCCGCCGACGGCATCGGCTCGACAGGCGCATTCTCCCAACCCGTCTCGTGAAGCCACCGCTCGAAGGTCCGCAACGCGGGGTAGAATCGCCGGACCCATTGGATATCGGCAGAGTATCCCTCGCCGTTGAAGAATCGGTGCATGGCGAGCTGCTCCTCGGTCGGAGCACCTCCCTCTAGCACGGCGGCCTGGGCCAGCCGCACGGGCCGGCCGATCACCTGCCCGAGCGTTGCCGCGATCTGTGGCTCCGTCAGCTCGTCGCCGGCGAGTTCGAGCGTCTTCCCGGGGTAGTCTTCCAGATGCGCAAACACGAGTTCAGTGATGGCACCGATGTCGTCCGCCGCGATGAGCTGCACGGTCTTCTCCGGCCGCAGTCCCCAGCCCGTGAAGGTGCCGTTGGTGATGGCCGCGCGCTGCCAGTTGAAGTTGTCCATGAACGCGACAGGACGAAGGATAGTGTGCGGAAGGTGAAGCGCCTGGATGTACTGCTCGATTTCCCACTTACTGGCGAAGTGGGCCTGTCCCATACCTCGATGTGCCGCACCCACGGAAGTGTAAACGAAGTGCGCAATGCCTGCTGTCTTTGCGGCGTCGGCGACGTTCCTGCCCTGCCGCACTTCCCCCTCGCGACCGACCCCAGGCAGCCAGAAGTTCTGGACGCTGAAGGCACCGTAAGCCCCCCGCATCGCCCGTTCGAGGGACGCCCGATCTTCATTATCCGCGGCCTTCACCTCGGCGCCAACACCGGCCAGCGCGCGGGCGGCCGGCTTGTTCACGTCGCGGGTGAGGGCCCGGACCTTCCATCCCTTGGCGAGGAGATGCCTCGCCACCGCTCCGCCCTGCTGGCCGGTGGCTCCTGTGACGACGATGACTGCAGAGTCGGTTCTCATGATTACCTCCTCTTCACTGGGGTACCAGCGCCGGGCTTGCCACCGTTCAAGACGCGGGAACGGTCAGATGCTCCTCATGACCACTATGCGCGGCCGAGGTTTATCCCTGAGCTTCCAGGACAACCTCAGCCAGCGGACTGCGCTCCACCCAGGACTCTAAATCCCGAGATCGCCCTAACCTCCGCAGGATCACGGAGAGGATCTGCCGCTTCGCCTCGGTGTCTTTGATGGGAATCGCCCTGGCGGCCAGGTCTGCATGCACGTTCCGCTTCAGATGCAGCGTAAACCGACGCTGCGCCTGAAGGTTGGCATACCAACTGCGGCGACCGGGGGATCCGGTCAGATAGAGCCGGCCATCGAGATCATGTATCCAGATCTCGATACGGCGCGGCCTGCCGCTCCTCCGGCCGGTGGTGGTGATGTCAATGGTCCCATCGCGCCCCAGGGCTTCTCTAATCTTGGTATCTATCTTCTCCATCGTCGTCCAGACCTGTACCCCCGGCCCCCTGTGTTCGCGGTCCGGAACCCAGGGAGCCCGACACGCTGCTATTCAGATACGCCAGCCCGGCGTAGCCTGGTCAAGAGCATCTACCTCCGCTGAAGTCAAACCGAACGCGTGCGCCCACGATGAGTCGCTCCCCCAACCTGTCCGCGCTCGGGATGCTAGCGTCATCCTCGTCTCGATTGCCATGCGTTCCGGCTTTCAGTCGTCAATTGGCTCGACACCAAGTCGCTTTAGTCGCTCAAGGCCGTCCTTCATGCCTTTGAGCGCTTCGGGGGAGTGCCCCTGCCAATCCGTGACCTCGCCCCTGACCCGTATCGGCTCCCGGGTGCGGTATGATTTCGTCGGATTACCCCGGAACTTCTTGTCCGTCAGATTGGGGTCATCTTCCATCGGGCCAGTCGGTTCCACGATGTAGATTCTGCCGGGACCTTCGCCGGCGGCCAGCTCCGCTCCCCACGCGGCTGCATCCAAAGTGCGGGTCAGGTAGACGTAGCTTGTTGTTCTGTCCTGCTTACCGAAGTTAGGGGAATGGCCTGGCTTGATCAGGTCTCCTGGCTTGAGGTCAACCCGAGTGCCATGGTAGAGACGCCATTCCGTGACCTCGCCCGTGACCCGTAGTGGCTCCCGGGAGCGGTATGACATCGTCGGATGACCCGGAGACTTCTGGTCCGAACGTTCGGGGTCATCTTCAATCTGGCCGGTCGGCTCCACTATGTAGACTCTGCCGGGACCTTCGCCGACCGCCAGCTCAGCCCCCCAGATGGCCGCATCCAGATGGGGAGTCAGGTAGACGTAGGTTGTCATCCTCTCCCGCTCACCGACGTCAGGGTGATGGCCGGGTT
>DATDEG010000153.1:0-6035 GCA_036523465.1 bacterium | reverse complement strand
CCCAGCAGGCTGCACAGCGCCGCGAGATAGAACAGCGTCGTGCCCAGCTCGGTCTCAACGACCTCGCGACATCGCGGGCACATCTCGCCATTGAGATGCGTGGACATGAACTGTCCCAGCTCGCGAAATCCCGTATCCTTCGGGAAGGTCTGCTTTCCCGCATTCACCGTGATGCAGCCGCAAGTCGTCACCGACTTGGCGATGGCGCGGTTCACGCGGGCGGCGGCTTCCGTGAGCTTGCTCTGGACATCGAGGATACTGCGGTGACGCGAGAGATACTGCGTAACGCCTTCCTGGAAGTGGATCTCGCCGGTGTCCTTCATGAAGACCTCCCCGAGGAACCAGCTCGAAGCCGCCCTCATTATAGTGACGCGCGCGTGAATGCGTCAAGGAAACTGTCGGTGGACAAATACGGTATAGTGAGGAGAGAGCGCGGGAGGACTCATGAAGCAGGTCATCATCCGTATCGCCGGCGCCCTACTGGGTGCCGTGCTTGGTGCACAACTCACTGGACCACTCGTCAGCGTGTTCCCGCTGGTCGCGCCCGGACGCATCCCGCTGACCATCGCCGGCCTGCTCGTGGGGT
Source organism: bacterium (assembly GCA_036523465.1). Lineage (GTDB taxonomy): Bacteria > Sysuimicrobiota > Sysuimicrobiia > Sysuimicrobiales > Kaftiobacteriaceae > Kaftiobacterium. The sequence goes on along the minus strand of DATDEG010000153.1, from coordinate 5,449 downwards.
TGCTCACCGGGTCGCTGGTGTCCCTCTGGGTGTGGCATTGGTTCGAGCGGCTCATGAGCTGGGCCCTGGCCGGTCTCGAAGGTGCGTCGCTTCGCGACGTCGCGCTTGGTGCCGCCGGGCTCGCCGGCGGCCTCATCATCGCGTTCCTCGTCGGGTATCCACTCTCGCGCATCCCCGGGATCGGGACGTACCTCGCGTTGGCCGCGGCGCTCGTGTTCGGCTATCTGGGTTTCCACCTCGTCATGCGGCGCCGCGAGGAAGTGACCGGCTCTCTGCTGCGGCTCGAGCGCCCGGGGGGACGTGACCGGCCCCGGGCGCGGGGCGTCCCGAAGGTGCTCGACACCAGTGTGATCATCGACGGGCGGATTGCCGACGTCGTGAAGTCCGGGTTCCTCGAAGGCCCGCTCGTCGTCCCGCGGTCGGTGCTCGCGGAGCTCCAGCGGATCGCGGACAGTTCGGACACCCTGCGCCGCAACCGGGGGCGGCGGGGGCTCGACATCCTGCAGCGACTGCAGCAGGAGCTGCAGGTCGTGCAGGTGGTCGACGATCAACGCGAGGACGGAAGCGACGTGGACGGGCGGCTGGTGGCGATGGCCAAGCAGCTGCGCGGATGGATCGTGACGAACGATTTCAACTTGAACAAGGTGGCCGAGTTGCAGGGCGTCCGCGTGCTCAACGTCAACGAGCTCTCGCAGGCCCTCCGTCCGGTCGTCCTTCCGGGCGAGGACCTGTCCGTGCAGGTGGTCAAAGACGGCAAAGAGGCCGGGCAGGGGATTGGATACCTCGACGATGGGACGATGGTCGTCGTCGAGGGCGGCAAGAAGCACATCGGCGAGCGCTTTGACATCATCGTGACCAGCGTCCTGCAGACGGTGGCCGGCCGGATGATCTTCGGACGCCCGAAGGAAGCGCCCACGCCCGAGCGTCGATGACGGAACCGCATGCCGCGGCCGTGCTCGTGGCGGCCGGGCAGGGGGAGCGCCTCGGCGCCGGCATGCCGAAGGGGCTTGTGCCGGTCGGCGGGGTCCCGATGGTAGCCCGCACGGCGCGCGCGCTCGAAGCGTCCCCCCTCATTACGCACATTATCGCCGTCGTCGCTCCCGGATCTGAGGCCGTTGCAGCGGAGTCTCTCGACCGCGCCGGATGCGAACGTGTCCGGGCGGTTATCCCCGGCGGCGAGACGCGCCAGGCGTCCGTCGCCGCGGGCCTGGCCGCGCTCGGCGACCCGGAGATCGTCGTCGTCCATGACGCGGCCCGGCCGCTCGTGACCGCGGACGTCATCGCCGCGGTCATCCGGGCCGCCGCCGCCGACGGCGCGGCGTCGGCCGGCACTCCTGTGCGGGAGACCGTGAAGCGGGTCGCGTCCGGTGTCGTGGCCGAGACGGTCGACCGCAACGTGTTGTGGCTCGCGCGGACTCCGCAGGCGTTCCGCACGGCGCTGCTGCGTGAGGCGCACATCCGCGCGGCGGCCGAGGGATTCAGCGGCGCGGATGACGCGGTCCTGGTCGAGCGATTGGGCCGAACAGTGCGCATCGTGGAGGATTCTCCGGCAAACCTAAAGATCACGGTCCCGCACGACCTCCGAGTTGCCGAGGCGCTGCTCGGTGCCGGCGCGGGCACGCGGACCGGCATCGGCTTCGACACGCACCGCCTGGAGATGGGCAGGCGTCTCGTCCTCGGAGGCGTCGAGATCCCGTTCCTCCGTGGGCTGGCCGGTCATTCCGACGCCGACGTGCTGGTGCACGCGATGATGGATGCCCTGCTCGGAGCGGCTGGCCTGGGGGATATCGGGTTTCACTTCCCGCCCGGGGATCCCGCCTATCGCGGAGCAGACAGCCTCGCCCTTCTCGCCCGCGTCGGATTGCTCATCGCTTCGGCGGGATGGCGTCCTGCGCACCTCGACTCGACGGTGATCGCCGAGGCTCCGCGCCTCGCCCTGCACATCAACGAGATGCGCCGCCGGATCGCCGCCGCGCTTCAGATTCCGGAGGCAGCCGTGAGCGTCAAGGCGACGACCGCCGAAGGGCTGGGGGCACTCGGGCGGGGCGAGGGGATCGCCGCATACGCGGTCGCCACGCTCGTCGCCGCGGGATGAGTTTGTCCGTTCCCCTCCTCTTCATCGAGCGGATGGCGCTGGCCGAGCCGGTGAGCGTCGAGGTAGACCGGCCGCGCGCCGTCCATCCCCTCGTCACCGGCTTCTGGCGGAACGACGAGTACCACCGGGTCCTCAAGATCGTCGAGACGCGCTATGAGTACGGGGAGACGTTCTTCCGCGTCGTGACCGACCGGGGATGCGCCGATCTCCGCCGCTACCGGGCGACGGATCCTCGGACGATGCGGACGCGCATCGCCTGGGAACTATGCGGGGAGGTGGAGGCGTTCGAGATCCCCCGGCCGCGCTGACGGACGGGTCCCTGCGCATGCCCCGTGTGAATTCGTGGCGCGGAATGCGCTACACTGTGGGAGAACGATGACCCTGCGCCTGCACAATACCCTCACCAAACGCGAAGAGGAGTTCGTCCCGCGCGAGGCCGGCAGGGCCGCGATGTACGTCTGTGGCCCGACCGTCTACGATGCCTCGCATCTCGGCCACATGCGAGCGGCCGTGGTCTTCGACGTTCTGCGTCGCTACCTCGAATTCCGCGGTTTCCGCGTCACCCACGTCCAGAACATCACCGACGTCGAGGACAAGATCATCGCCCGCGCCCAGGCCGAGGGAGTCACAACCGATCAGATCACCGGCCAGTACAGCGCAGAGTACGAACAGGCGGCCCGGGCCCTCAACATCCTCCCTCCCCACGTGGAGCCGCGCGCGACCCGGCATGTTCCGGAGATGGTGGAGATGGTGCGCCGGCTCATCGAGCGCGGCCACGCGTACTATGCGGAGGGCGACGTCTACTTCGACGTCACCACGGTGTCCGACTACGGAAAGCTCTCCGGGCGCGTGTTGGAAGAGCTAAAGGCACGCGCGCGCGTGGAGCCGGGGGAGTTCAAGCGTCACCCCGCAGATTTTGCGCTGTGGAAGCGGGCCAAGCCCGGAGAGCCATCCTGGGATAGCCCGTGGGGGAAGGGCCGGCCGGGGTGGCACATCGAGTGCTCGGCGATGTCATTGAAGTACCTTGGGATGGGGTTCGACATCCACGGCGGAGGGGACGATCTCATCTTTCCGCACCATGAGAATGAGATCGCCCAGTCCGAAGCGTATGCGGGGACGCAGCCGTTTGCCCGCTACTGGGTGCACAACGCCATGTTCCAACTGAGCGGCGAGAAGATGTCCAAATCGGAGCGCAATTTCGTCTCCGTCGCCGACGCGCTGCGCCGGTACCCGCCCGAAGTGATCCGCTACGTGCTCGTGTCGGTGCACTACCGCAAGCCCATCGAGTACGATCCCGATCGCTTCGAGGACGCGCGCAAGGCGGTGGACCGGATCCGGTCCGCCCTGGTATCCGTGGACGCCGTGCTGCGTCTGGCGGACGGCCGCAGCGGACGGGCGTCGGGTTCTGAGACATCACCCGCACTCGGCGATGCCGTGGCCCGGGCGCGGAGCGAGTTTCTCGCCGCGATGGATGACGACCTCAACACATCCAGGGCGCTGGCCGCGGTCTTCGAGCTCGTTGTCGAGGTGAACAGGCGCGCTGATGCCGTCCTGAAGGGGACGGCGGCGCCTGAGACGGAATCGGGCGGGCTCGTCGAGGCGCGGGACGCGCTGCGCGAATTAGTGGGCATCCTGGGGCTGCAGATCACGCCGTCGGCCGGGGGGGAAGCTGTCGGACGCCGGGTGCGTGAGCTTGCCGGGGCGCTGCGCGGCGAGGCGTCCCATCTCTTCAGCGGCGAGCCGCCGCAATCGCTGGACGATGCGGTAACCTTCATCCTCAGCGGCCGCGAGCAGGCGCGGAAGTTGAAGGACTTCAGCATGGCGGACGCGATCCGCACTCGTCTGGGGGAAGTGGGGATCATCGTTGAAGACCTCCCGACCGGGCCGCGGTGGCACATCGCGACCCCGGATGGACCGGCACAGGACTGAGCCCGCACCCACGAGCAGAGGATCGAGGATCGATCCCCGGGCGGGTGGTGAGCATCCTCCCGCGGGTCTGCGTGCGGCTGAGGAGGCTTTGTCCGGGCGCCGGGCTGTGGCGGAAGCCCTACGCGCGGGCCGACCACTGCGCAAAGTGCTCATCTCCCGTGCGGCCCACGGCGAGACCATCCGGGCAATCATCCAGGAGGCCCGCGGGCGGGGGATCACCGTGCAGTTCGTTGAGCCCCGGCATCTCCCCAGAGGCGCCGATGCGCGAGGTGTGGTCGCGCTGGCCGCGGCCAGGTCTACCGTGGACGTGGACGACATCCTCGCCGCCGCCGGCGGCGGGGGCGAGCCGCCGTTTGTGCTCGTGCTCGACGGCGTCGAAGACCCGGTGAATCTCGGCGCGATCATCCGCACCGCGGATGGTGCGGGGGTCCACGGCGTGATCATTCCCAGGCACCGCGCCGCCGGCCTGACGCAGGCGGTCGCCCGCGCCTCCGCAGGAGCCATCGAGCACATGCCCGTCGCGGTGGTGACGAACCTGGTCCGGACGCTCGAGGAGCTGAAGCGGGCGGGGCTGTGGGTCGTCGGGGCGGACATGACCGCGCCGCAACTGTATCACGAGGCCCATCTGATGCCGCCGCTCGCCGTCGTGATGGGCGGGGAAGGGCAGGGACTCAGCCGGTTGGTCCGAGAGCACTGCGATCTCCTGGTCCGCCTGCCCATGAAAGGGAGGGTCACCTCCTTGAACGTCTCCGTGGCCGCGGGTATCATCCTGTACGACATCATGAGACAGATCGGAACCGTCACCGCCGGCAACTCCGGCCCCACCGCGGGCACATAAGGAGAGAGAGGCGATCATGGCCACGCGGCGGGGATTGCGAAGGATCACCCTTGTGTCGCTGCTCGTCCTGACCGGGGCGGCACTCGGGATCGGAGCGGCCGTCGGCCGCGACGCGGCCGCGCACGTTGGTCGGATCTATCCAGGCGTCAGCATCGGCGGGACTCCCGTGAGAGGGCTGTCGCCCACGGAGGCCGCCACCGCGCTGCGGCCGGTTGTCGAGCGCCGCCTTCGTTCGCCGCTGGCCGTCCGGCTGGCCGACCGCGAGGCGACGTTCACGTACGCCGACCTCGGCCTCGGCGCCCGCATCGGCGAATCCGTCGAGGCAGCGTATGCTTTGGGCCGGACGGGTCCCTGGTGGGAGCGCGCCCGGTCGCGCGTGACCCTGGCCTGGCGGGGCACCGACATCCCGCTGCGATTCGAGCACGACACGAAGAAACTGCATGATCTTCTCACAAGCCTGGCCGCTGAGCTTGATGCCGTGCCGCAAAGCGCTCAGGTGACGGTCCGCGATGGAGCCGTCGTCCAGGTCGCTCCGAGCCGGCGCGGTCAGTCGCTGGACATCCAAGCTACCGCCGATCGGGTCCTCG
>DATDEG010000152.1:0-13893 GCA_036523465.1 bacterium | reverse complement strand
TGGAGTAGCACAGCGATCAGCCACACAGCGATCGCGACAACCGCATAGACCCGCCCGAACTCGCAGGGGCGTAGCTCTAACTGGCAGAGCGCCGGTCTCCAAAACCGGATGTTGGGGGTTCGAATCCCTCCGCCCCTGCCACGCATTTCTGTCCCGAATCTCCCCTTCGATTGCTTCGGTCTGACCAGCCGCGCCGGAATCCTCCTCCTATCCGATGGCTGCCGCCTTCTCCATCGCACATAATCGAATCGGACATGATCCGCTCGCTCTCCAGGGGGTGCCGCCGTGCGCCTGCGATCCAGACTGGTCTGGTTCGCCGTTGTTGTTGTGGTCGTTTCGGGGGGTCTTGCCGTGGCGCCACGACTGCGTGGGCCGGCCCTTCCTCCCCCGCCGGCCTACTGGCCGACGCAGGGCTGGCAACGGGCGACTCCTGAGAAGCATGGATTCGACTCGGCCGGCTTCGCGACCGCGCTGCTGACCATCCGAGCGAAGAACATCTTGGTCCACAGCCTGCTGATAGTCCGCCGGGGCGAGGTCCTCGTCGATGCCACGTTCTACCCATACGACGGCGTCACCCCGCACGACGTCGCCTCCGTGACCAAGAGCATCACGACGACGCTGATCGGCATCGCCGTCGATCAGGGCCGGCTGCGGCTCGACCAGCCCGTGGTGTCATTCTTCTCCGACCGCCCCATCGCCAACCGCGACGCTCGCAAGGAACGCATCACCGTCAGGCACTTGCTCACGATGTCTTCGGGGATCGATTGCACCAAAGAACGCGACGAGGCGACGCTCAGAGAGATGTGGACCGCCGCGGATTGGGTCCAGTTCGTCCTCGACCGGCCCATGCGCTGGGAACCGGGAACGCAGTTCGTCTACTGCAGCCCGGGATCCCATCTATTGTCCGCAATCCTGCAGCGGGCCACGGGCAAGACGGCGCTGGAGTTTGCGCGGCAGAACTTGTTCGAGCCGCTGGGCATCACGAACGTCATCTGGCCCGCGGACCCCCAGGGTGTCACGCGCGGCTGGGGTGACATCCGGCTGCTTGCGGCGGATATGGCGAAGATCGGCTTCCTCTGGCGCAACCAGGGGGTGTGGGACGGTCGGCAGGTCATCTCCCGGACGTGGATTGGCGATTCGGTGAAGCCCCACGTCAGCGCGGGCGAGGGCGAACACTACGGCTACGGCTGGTGGGTGCATACCGCCGGAGAGGAAGGAGACTTCGGCCATTACCGCGCCGACGGGCGCGGTGGGCAGTATATCGTCGTCGTCCCGTCGCTGGACGTCATCATTGCCACGACCGGCGGCGGCTTCAGTCTGGGCGCGATCGGCCCCTTGCTGGCCCGGGCGATCGGGGATACGGTCAGGCCACTGCCGGCAAACCCTTCGCGCGTCGCCCAACTGGAGACGGCCCTGCACACGGTCGCCCAGGCGCCGGCGCCCGTGCCGGCAGCGCCGTTGCCGAAGATGGCCGGAATCATCTCAGGGCAGACTTACGTCTTTGCGCCCAACCCGCTGCAGATGACGAACATGCGAATCGTGTTTGACGGCTCGGCCACGGCGCTTGCTTACCTTACCCTCTCCGACAGTGCGACTCCCCGACGCTGGCCGGTCGGCCTCGACGGCGTCTACCGGATGTCCACGGGCGCGTACGACGCCCCGCAAGGCCTGCGGGGAGCCTGGGCCGATGCCCGGACGTTCGTCCTGGAATACGCGGGCATCACCAACAACGATCACTACACCTTCCGCTTTCGCTTCGAAGGCGAGCAGGTCGTCGTCCACGCCCAGGAGACCGCCCACGAGCTCGGCCTGACGTTCACCGGCCGCGTGCGCCGTCCGTAGCCCCACTGCCCGCTCCGAGCATGCGCGCCCCTTCCCGGGACGAGCGCGCATTAAGGAGCATTCAATCCAGACTGAACTAATGTCGTGTCGTCCCATTCGATCGACCTGGCCGGAGGACCGGGTCCGCGAGTACCTCCGCCGGAACCCGCCGCGCGTTCGTTGACACAGCCACGGGACGCGCCTATAATCGCTTGTGGCCGTGGTAGTCTTTTTCTTTTTATGGGGGATTTCGTGGCCCGAACAACCGACGTCAAGATAGTCCGGGCGGTGCCTCGTGCGGTCCCGGCGCGCCAGGGTCCGGCCGTGATCGAGCGGATCCGGCGCTATCTGCGTGAAGTCCGTGCCGAGCTCGCCCGAGTGGACTGGCCCAGCCGTCAGGAGCTCATCGCGATGACCGTGGTGGTCATCGTCGTGCTGCTGGCCATGGCCCTCTACCTCGGGGCCTGGGACCTGTTGTTCAGCTGGTTGTTCCAGCGCGTCCTCGCGCGTCCGTAGTCCCCAGGGTCGCGGAGAATTCCCGCATGATCGAAGAGAAAGTCGACGAGATCATCAGATCGGTCTTCCGCGATGAGGAGCCCGAAGCTCCTCCCGAGGAAGAGGCCGAGGCAGCGGAGGCGCAGCTCGAAGTCGCCGAGGGCGGGGCCGCGCCCGAGGCCCCGAAGGACCCCCGGATAAAGTGGTTCGTCATCCACACGTATTCGGGCTATGAGAACAAGGTGAAGTCGAATCTCGAGCGGCGCATGCAGTCGATGCGTTCACAGGGCGGCGAGAAGATCGCCCAGGTTCTCATCCCCACGGAGAAGGAGAAGGAGATCAAGGGAGGGAAGCGCCGCGAGGTCGATCGCAAGATCTATCCCGGCTATGTGCTCGTCGAGATGGTCATGGACGACGACTCCTGGTACGTGGTGCGCAACACTCCCGGTGTGACGGGATTCGTGGGGTCGGGGGCCCGTCCGGTTCCGCTCGACGACCTCGAGGTCAAGCAGCTCCTCAAGCAGCTCCGGGACGAGACGCCGAAGTACCGCATCACCTTCCAGAAGGGATCGACCGTCCGCATCACCTCGGGTCCGTTCATGGACTTCACTGGAACCGTCGATGAGGTGATGCTTGAGAAGGAGAAGGTCCGCGTACTCGTCTCCATCTTCGGCCGGTCGACGCCGGTGGAGCTGAACTTCGGGCAGGTCGAGAAAGTCTAGGAGACATTCGGATGGCCAAGAAGATCGTCGCCATCGTCAAGTTGCAGATCCCCGCAGGCAAGGCCACGCCCGCGCCCCCGGTCGGTCCGGCCCTCGGGCAGCACGGCGTGAACATCATGGAGTTCTGCAAATCGTACAATGAGCGGACGGCCGCGATGACCGGCACCATCGTGCCGGTGGAGATCACGGTGTTTGCCGACCGGACGTTCTCGTTTGTGACAAAGACCCCGCCGGCCTCCGTGCTCCTTCGCCAGGCGGCAGGACTGGAGAAAGGCTCCGGTGAGCCGAACAAGACGAAGGTCGGCAAGGTGACCCGCGCTCAGGTGCGCGAGATTGCCCAGACAAAGCTCAAGGACCTCAACGCGAACGATGTCGAGGCGGCGATGCGCATGATCGAAGGCACCGCGCGCTCCATGGGCATTCAAGTCGTCTGAAGGGAGTGGTGGGAGATGCCGCAAGGCAAGCGGTACGCACAGGCGGCGCAGGGCATCGATCGGACCACCTTGTACGATCCGCGCGAGGCGATCCGGCTCGTCAAAGCGGGTGCCAAAGCGAAGTTTGACGAGACGGTCGAAGCGGCGATCCGCCTGGGGATCGATCCCAAGCAGGCCGACCAGCAGGTTCGCGGGACGGTCGCATTGCCTGCGGGAACCGGAAAGTCCGTGCGTGTCCTCGTGTTCGCCAAGGGCGACAAGGTCAGGGAGGCGGAGGCCGCCGGGGCCGACATGGTCGGCGCCGACGAGTTCGTGGAGAAGGTCCAGGGAGGGTGGACGGACTTCGATATCGCCGTCGCCACGCCCGACATGATGGGGACCGTGGGGCGGCTCGGCCGGATCCTCGGCCCCCGCGGGCTCATGCCCAATCCGAAGGCCGGAACCGTGACCTTCGATCTGGAGAAGGCGGTCAAGGAGATCAAAGCGGGGAAGATCGAGTACCGCACCGAGAAGGCCGGGATCATTCACGTCGGGCTCGGCAAGGCTTCGTTCACCGAGGACCAATTGTTGACGAACTTCACCGCGCTGATGGACGCGCTCACGCGGGCCAAGCCGGCGTCGGCAAAGGGCCAGTACCTCCGTTCGATCACCCTGTCAACCACGATGGGGCCGGGAGTCCGGGTCGATCCGGCGCAAGCCGAAGCGCTGACGAAGGTCGCGACGTAAGGTCCGGGTCGGTTGGCGTTGCGCGGACGCGCGCCCTCATGGTACACTGGGGCGCGCTGAGAACTCCATAAACGGGCCGTAGACAGCAGGTGGTTCCTCGGCGGCATTCCCCTCCGAGGGACTGTAATGGCCGACCGGCCGCCTGCCGAGGCAGCTCACCGTATCGATGGGGGCGCCTGGTCTTCGGCGGCCCCGTTTCATTTGAGCGAAGGAGCAGGACGGACGATGGACGCACAGACCCAGGAACAGCATGAACATCGCGCACGGGCGAAGGCTCGTCCGGAGAAGGTCGGCCAGGTCGAGGCCATCGAGGGCTGGCTGCGTGAGGCTGCGGCGGCGATCCTGACCGATTACCGGGGATTGACGGTCGGCGAAATCGGTACGCTGCGGGCGAAGCTGCGCGAGGCGGGCGCCGAGTACCGGGTGGTGAAGAACACCCTCCTCCAGCGGGCGGCAGCGGCGCTGGGAATCGCCGGATTGGATTCGTACCTCGAGGGTCCGACCGCGGTCGCAATCAGCCGCGATGATCCCGTAGCCCCGGCCAAGGCCCTCCAAGAGTTCATCCGCCAGATGCGCAAGCTCGAGGTGAAGGGTGCTCTGGTGGAAGGGCGTGTGCTGGATGCCGAGCAAGTCAAGAATCTGGCCGACCTGCCCGGAAAGGCGCAGATGCGGGCGCGCGTTCTCGGAACGCTGCAGGGTCCTGCCTTCGGCCTCGTGGGTGTGCTCAGCGCGCTGCCGCGCAACCTCGTCTACGCCCTCGACCAGATCAGGAAGCAGAAGGAACCCGGATAGCGCCGCGGTCCCAAGAGGCGTGTGCGCAGATCTAGCTCAGATCTCTACAGTGTGATGAGATGGCGAGATAGTTCATCCCCGGGAGCCCCGGGAGGAGAGGGAGGACAGGGCAGTGGCCACCAAACTGGGCAAGGATGAGATCATCGAGGCGATCAGCGGCCTGACGCTGCTCGAGACGGCGGAGCTCGTGAAGGCGCTGGAGGAGAAGTTCGGCGTGAGCGCGGCGGCGCCCATGGCGATGGCCGCCGTGGCGGCACCGGGTGCCGGCGGCGGGGCTGCCGCGGCGGCCGAGGAGCAGACCGAGTTCGATGCCATCCTCAAGAGCGTGGGCGAGAAGAAGATCCAGGTGATCAAAGTGGTGCGTGAGCTGACCGGGCTCGGGCTCAAGGAGGCCAAGGACCTCGTGGACGGGGCGCCCAAGCCCGTCAAGGAGAAGGTCAGCAAGCAGGAGGCGGAGCAGATCAAGACCAAGCTCGAGGCCGAAGGCGCCACCGTCGAGGTCAAGTAGCGTCCGGCCTGAGTCGATGCGGTAGCGGGTCCGCCGGACACAACCTCTTGACGACCTGACCCAGGTTCCGTAGAATAGCCTTTACGGCATTCTGGGTCAGGTTCGTGGTTTTGAGGCGCACTTGAGGAGACAACAGGAAGCGAGGCCGGCGAGCCTTGCTTTCGTCGTTTCAGTAGACCACCGGTCGTTCCCACCGGAGTCCACCCCGAAGATCGCGTTGCCTTTTTCGGAGACCCCGGGCCAAGTTCTCGCTCTGGAGGTGAAGGGCATCCTGTGAAGACGCGAAGCCGTCGGACGCCGTCCCGTGCGGCCGCTGGGGGCCGCAGTCGCATGCCGGTCAACGGATCGATCGTCACCCGGGGCCGCCGGTCCCGTGTGACCTCCTCGAGGATCCCCGAGATCCTCGACGTGCCGGATCTCATCGAGGTCCAGCGCCGATCGTACGAGTGGTTCCTTCGCGAGGGTATCCGAGAGGTGTTCGAGGAGGTCTCCCCGATTCAGGACTTCACGGGGAACCTGGAGCTGCATTTCGCCGTGGGCGCGAAGCGCAAGCCGACCGATGCGGAAGAGCGCGAGGCCGAGGCACTCGTGGAACGCGGCACGGCCCGCAACCCGGACGAGGCGCTCGACCAGGTGCGCGCCTCCCGCCTCTTCGATGAGGGTTGGAGAACGCTGGAGTTCGGCGGGTACCGGCTGGAGCGCGAATTCATCAAGGGTCCGGACGGCGCCGATCGCCCGAAGTACACCGAGGAAGAGTGCCGTCATCGCGACACCAACTACGGCGCGTCATTGAAGGTCAAGGTCCAGCTCCTCATCAAGGAGACCCGGGAGGTCAAGGAGCAGGAGGTCTTCATGGGAGACCTCCCGCTCATGACGCGGCGGGGCACCTTCATCATCAACGGCGCCGAGCGCGTTGTTGTCAGCCAGCTCGTCCGCTCTCCCGGCGTCTACTTCGACTTCGCCCAGGATCCCTCAGGCCACCCGCTGGAGACGGAGCTCGGCGGGCAGGCCACGACGGCGACGGTCATCCCTCACCGGGGAGCCTGGCTCGAGCTGGAGATGGACCACAACGGCATCATCTACACGCGCATCGACCGGACCCGGAAGATCCCGGTCACCGTGCTCCTGCGCGCCCTGGGCCACGACAGTGACGAGAAGATTCTCAAGCTCTACGATCACGACAAGGCGATCCAGGTGACACTGAACAAGGATCCCGTCAAGGAGCGCAGCGGTGCCAAGGCCGTGGACGATGCGCTCATCGAGATCTACCGCCGTCTCCGCCCGGGCGATCCGCCGACCGTGGAGTCGGCCCGGCAGCTCCTCCAGACGCTGTTCTTCGACCCGCGGCGGTACGACCTCGGGAAGGTCGGCCGGTACAAGCTGAACCGCAAGCTCGGGCTGGAAGCGCCGCTCGAGTTTCGCACCCTTGTGCAGACCACCGGGGGCGAGTTCGATGGCGTCAAGGTCCATAAAGATAAGAAGGAATTCTCGCTCAGCCTGGCCGACGGCCGGGAGTTCACCGGCCAGCTCGGGCGGGTCACGGCGAAAGTCGAGGGCCAGCTCGTCGACGTCCGGAAGATCCCCTCGGGGACCCGAGTCATCGTGGGTCTGGCCCCATCAACCAAGGATGTCCTGTACGTAGTCGCCCAGGAAGGGCTGCGTCACGGCCAGACGCTCCGCGACGATATCGTCGAGGTCGTGCGCTACCTCGTTGCCCTGCACAGCGGCGAAGAGGGAAAGCACGCCGACGACATCGACCATCTCGGCAACCGGCGCGTCCGGTCGGTGGGGGAGCTCCTCCAGAACCAGTTCCGCATCGGGATGCTGCGCATGGAGCGCGTCATCCGGGAGCGCATGACGATCCAGGAGACGGGGCAGATCACCCCGCAGGTCCTCATCAACATCCGGCCCGTCGTGGCGGCGATCAAGGAGTTCTTCGGAAGCAGCCAGCTTTCGCAGTTCATGGATCAGACCAACCCGCTCGCCGAACTGACGCACAAGCGCCGGTTGTCCGCCCTGGGGCCCGGAGGACTGTCGCGAGAGCGCGCGGGCTTTGAGGTGCGCGACGTGCACACCAGCCACTACGGCCGGATGTGCCCGATCGAGACGCCGGAGGGGCCGAACATCGGCCTGATCAGCTCCCTGGCGACCTACGCCCACGTGAACGATCTGGGTTTCATCGAGACGCCGTACCGCGTCGTGAAGGACGGCCGGGTGACGAAGCGCCTCGACTACCTCACCGCAGACCGTGAAGACGAATACGTCATCGCCCAGGCGAACGCGAAGGTCAACGAACGCGGCGAGCTGATCGAGCAGCGGGTGTCCGCCCGGCATGGGTCCGACATCGTCCTCATCCCGCCGGAGACCGTGGACTTCATGGATGTCTCGCCCAAGCAGACGGTCTCCGTCGCCACGGCGCTCATCCCGTTCCTCGAGCATGACGACGCCAACCGCGCGCTCATGGGTTCCAACATGCAGCGCCAGGCCGTCCCGCTGCTGGCCAGCGAGGCGCCCCTCGTGGGCACGGGGATGGAGTTCCGGGCGGCCGTGGACTCCGGGGCGGTCGTCGTGGCCAAGCGGGCCGGGACGGTCGAGTCGGTCTCCGGGGATGAGATCGTCATCTCCAGCGGGAAGGCCCGCGACGTCTACACGCTCACGAAGTTCCAGCGCAGCAACCAGGGGACGTGCATCAACCAGGCTCCCGTCGTCCGTACCGGCGACGAGGTGAAGGAAGGCGACGTCGTCGCCGACGGGCCGTGCACCGATCAGGGCGAGCTGGCCCTGGGACGGAACGTACTCGTCTCGTTCATGCCGTGGGAGGGTTACAACTACGAGGACGCGATCGTCATCAGCGAGCGCCTCGTAAAGGAAGATCTCTTCACGTCGATCCACATCGAGGAATACGAGGTGGAGGCCCGTGACACTAAGCTCGGGCCGGAGGAGATCACCCGCGACATCCCCAACGTCGGCGAAGAAGCGCTGCGCGACCTCGATGAGCGCGGCATCGTGCGCATCGGCGCCGAAGTCCGCTCCGGCGACATCCTCGTGGGGAAGGTCACTCCCAAGGGCGAGACCGAGCTCACGGCGGAAGAACGCCTGCTCCGCGCGATCTTCGGTGAGAAGGCGCGCGAAGTCCGCGATACGTCGCTCAAGGTTCCCCACGGCGAGAAGGGCAAGGTCGTGGACGTCAAGGTCTTCAGCCGCGAGACGGGCGACGAGCTCCCGCCGGGCGTAAACAGCCTGGTCCGTGTCTACGTCGCGCAGAAGCGGAAGATCACCGTTGGCGACAAGATGGCCGGGCGCCACGGGAACAAGGGGGTCATCTCCGTTATCCTCCCGGAGGAAGACATGCCGTCCCTGCCCGATGGGACTCCGGTGGACATCGTCCTCAACCCGCTCGGCGTGCCGAGCCGGATGAACGTCGGCCAGGTGCTGGAGACGCATCTGGGGTGGGCGGCGGCGCAGATGAACATGTGGGCGGAAGCCCCTGTGTTCGACGGGCCAAAGGAAGACGAGATCAAGGAGATGCTGGTCGAAGCCGGCCTGCCCAAAGACGGGAAGATTGTCCTCCGTGACGGGCGCTCCGGCGAGATCTTCGACCAGAAGGTGACCGTCGGCTGGATCTACATGATGAAGCTCCTCCACCTGGTCGAGGACAAGATCCACGCGCGGAGCACAGGCCCGTACAGCCTGATCACCCAGCAGCCGCTGGGCGGCAAGGCGCAGTTCGGCGGCCAGCGGTTCGGTGAGATGGAGGTGTGGGCCCTGGAGGCCTACGGCGCGGCGAGCACGCTGCAGGAGCTGCTCACGGTGAAGTCCGACGACGTCGTGGGCCGCGTGAAGACCTACGAGGCGATCGTCAAGGGTGAGAACATCCAGGAGCCGGGCGTGCCTGAATCCTTCAAGGTCCTCGTGAAGGAGCTCCAGTCACTCTGCCTCGACGTCAAGGTCCTCAGTGAGGACAAGAAGGAGATCGAGCTCAAGGAGATCGAGGAGGACATCGCCGAGACGGCCCGAGCGTTGGGCATTAACCTGGAAGGCGAAGAGGCCTTGGTTGAAGATTATTAGCGGGGCAGACGGCGAGGACGCGCTGGGGGAGGACTACTGACGCCGGATGACCGTGGGTACGCTGCCGCCTGAGATGGTGCGCGCGTTCGTGATCGCCGGCCACGGTGACCTCCCGACGGTCCGGTCGATGCTCGCCATGCACCCCGAGCTGCTGAACGCCGCCAATGAGTGGCAGCCGGGGGACACGGAGACAGCCCTGCAGGCGGCCGCGCACGTCGGGGATGCCGCGGTGGCGCGGTTCCTCCTGGCCCAGGGCGCCCCGATGGACATCTGCACCGCGGCGATGCTCGGTCAGCGCATGGCTGTGGAGTACTTGCTCGACGAGGATCCGAGTCGGATCCACGCGCGCGGGGCACACGGCATCCCGCTGCTCGTCCACGCCGCGCTGAGCGGCAACGTCGAGCTCGCCTCCGGGCTCGTCCGCCGCGGGGTGACCGAGGGGATGGACGCCGCGCTCAGCAACGCTGTGAGCGGCGGGCATCTGGCCCTGGCCGCCTGGCTGCTCGAGTCGGGGCGGCCGGACCTGACGTGGAAGAACTACCAAGGTAAGACGGCGCTGATGATCGCGCGCGAACGGCAGGATGCGGAGATGGCCGCCCTGCTCGAGCGGTCCGGCGCCGGCACGGCGACATCGTGACGAGGGGGATCTGATGCAGGACGTCAACAACTTTGATGCGGTGAAGATCGGACTGGCCTCGGCCGAGCAGATCCGGCTGTGGTCGCACGGCGAGGTCAAGAAGCCGGAGACGATCAACTATCGCACGCTGAAGCCCGAACGCGACGGTCTGTTCTGCGAGCGTATCTTCGGACCGGTAAAGGACTGGGAGTGCCACTGCGGCAAGTACAAGCGGATCCGCTTCAAGGGGATCATCTGCGACCGCTGCGGCGTCGAGGTCACCCGGGCGAAGGTCCGCCGCGAGCGGATGGGGCACATCGAGCTCGCCGCGCCGGTCTGCCACATCTGGTACCTCAAGGGCGTGCCCAGCCGCGTCGGGCTCCTTCTGGACATGTCGCCGCGGGCACTGGAGCGGGTCGTCTACTTCGCCGCCTACGTCGTCATCGATCCCGGGACGACCCCGCTGACCAAGAAGCAGCTCCTCACCGAGTCCGAGTACCGCGAACTACGGGAGAAGTACGGCACCGCGTTCCGCGCCGGCATGGGGGCTGAGGCGGCCAAGGAGCTGCTGCTGGAGCTCGATCTCGAGAAGGTCAGCCGCCAGCTGCGCGTGGAGCTGCGGGACAGCTCCGGCCAGAAGCGGATGAAGATCCTCAAGCGCCTCGAAGTCGTGGAGGCATTCCGGAAGAGCGGCAACCGGCCGGACTGGATGATCCTGGACGTCGTCCCGGTTATCCCGCCGGACCTCCGGCCGATGGTCCAGCTCGACGGGGGCCGGTTCGCCACGAGCGATCTGAACGATCTCTACCGGCGCGTCATCAACCGGAATAACCGGCTCAAGCGGTTGCTCGATCTCGGTGCCCCCGAGATCATCGTCCGGAACGAGAAGCGCATGCTCCAGGAGGCCGTGGATGCGCTCATCGACAACGGGCGCCGCGGCCGGCCCGTCACCGGTCCGAACAACCGGCCCCTGAAGTCGCTCTCCGACATGCTCAAAGGTAAGCAGGGCCGGTTCCGGCAGAACCTGCTCGGCAAGCGCGTGGACTATTCGGGCCGCTCTGTCATCGTCGTCGGACCCAAGCTGAAGCTGCACCAGTGCGGCCTGCCGCGCGAGATGGCGCTGGAGCTCTTCAAGCCGTTCGTGATGAAGAAGCTCGTGGACAAGCAACTCGCCCAGAACATCAAGAGCGCGAAGCGCATGGTCGAGCGCGCGCGGCCGGAGGTCTGGGCCGTCCTGGAGGACGTCGTGCGCGAGCACCCCGTGCTCCTCAACCGGGCGCCGACGCTGCACCGCCTGGGCATCCAGGCCTTCGAACCCGTGCTCATCGAGGGCAAAGCGATCCAGGTCCATCCGCTGGTGTGCACGGCGTACAACGCCGACTTCGACGGCGATCAGATGGCGGCGCACGTGCCGCTCTCCGCCGCGGCCCAGGCCGAGGCGCGCATCTTGATGCTCTCCGCCTACAACATCCTCTCGCCAGCGTACGGGAAGGCGATCACGAGCCCGACCCGTGACATCGTACTGGGTTGCTACTACCTCACCCAGGAGAAGAGCGGCGGCCGCGGGGAGGGCAAGGTGTTCAGCACCCCCAACGAGGCCATCCTCGCGTATGAGAGCGGGGCGGTGGACCTCCACGTCCACATCCGGGTCCGCCTGACGCACGAAACGCCGCCGGTGGAGACCACCGTCGGACGGGTGATCTTCAACGAGGCCATCCCCGAAGAGCTGCGCTTCATCAATGACGTCGCCGACCGCAAGGTCCTCTCCTCGATCGTCTCCGAGGCCTACAACAAACTCGGCTCGACGAAGACCGTCCAGCTCCTGGACGCGCTGAAGGACCTCGGGTTCCGCTTCGCCACGAAGAGCGGCTCGGGCATCGCCATCGACGACATCGCCATTCCCGAGGACAAGGGGCGGATCCTGGCCGGGGCAGACAAGCGCATCCAGGACATCGAGACGCAGTTCCGGCGCGGGCTCATCACCAGTGGGGAGAAGCTGCAGCGGACGATCGACACCTGGACGAAGGCCACGGAAGAGATCACCGAGGCGATGCTCCAGAACTTCGACAGCTTCAATCCGCTGTACATGATGGCCCAGAGCGGGGCCCGCGGGAACGTCCAGCAGATCCGCCAGCTCGCCGGGATGCGCGGGCTCATGACCGATCCGGCCGGTAAGATCATCGAGATGCCGATCAAGGCGAATTTCCGCGAGGGCCTCACCGTGCTGGAGTACTTCATCTCCACTCACGGGCAGCGCAAGGGATTGGCCGACACCGCCATCCGGACGAGCGAGTCCGGGTACCTGACCCGCCGCCTCGTGGACGTGGCGCACGACGTGATCATCCGGGAGGACGACTGCCGCACCACCGAGGGCGTGACGATGGTGCCCATCAAAGAGGGAGACGACGTCGTCGTGGCGCTCAAGGAGCGGATCATCGGCCGCACCGCTGTGGAGGACGTGGTCGCGCCGCGGAAGCGCGAGGCCATCGTCTCCTCCGACGAGGAGATCACGGAGGAGATTGCCGACCAGATCGAAGCCTCCGGCGTGGAGTCGGTGCGCGTGCGCTCGGTGCTGACCTGCAAGAGCCGCTACGGACTGTGCGCGAAGTGCTACGGGCGCAACCTCGCCACCGGCAAAGCGGTCGAGATCGGAGAGGCGGTGGGCATCATTGCCGCCCAGTCGATCGGTGAACCCGGCACCCAGCTGACGATGCGGACGTTCCACACCGGCGGCGTCGCCGGGTTCGACATCACGCAGGGCCTCCCCCGGGTCGAGGAGCTCTTCGAGGCCCGGAAGAGCAAGCATACCGCGCCGCTCGCCGAGGCGGCCGGGCGGGTGAAGCTCGTCGAGTCCAAGTCCGGGCCCAAGATGCTCCTCATGGTCAAGGATGAGGAGGTCCCGGTGCCTAACCCGTCCAACCTGCGCCTGCGCGTCAAGGACGGTGACCGCGTCGGCCCCGGCGACCAGCTCACAGAAGGCTCGCCGAACCCTCACGACATCCTCCGCATCAAGGGCCTGCACGCGCTGCAGGGGTACCTGGTGCAGGAGATCCAGTCCGTCTATCGCTCGCAGGGCGTGGACATCAACGACAAACACATCGAGATCATCGTCCGGCAGATGCTCCGCCGCGTGAAGGTCGAGGACCCGGGCGACACCGAGTTCCTCCCCGGCGAGCTCGTGGACAAGTTCGCCTTCGAGGAAGAGAATGCCAAGGCGATTGCCGAAGGGCTCGAACCGGCGAAGGCCCGCCCGGTCCTGCTGGGTATCACCAAGGCCTCGCTGGCCACGGAGAGCTTCCTGTCCGCGGCCTCGTTCCAGGAAACAGCGCGCGTGCTGACCGACGCGGCGACGAAGGGGAAGATCGACCCGCTGACCGGACTGAAGGAGAACGTGATCATCGGGAAGCTCATCCCCGCCGGGACCGGGATGCAGCGCTACCGGGGGATCAAGATCAACGTTGAAGTCTAGGGTCTGAAGGGATCATCGGTGGACAGGGGAACGCGGCAACGCGCTCCCCTGTTCTCATTTCGTGGGCCCGCCCGCGGCGTGATCTCTTCGTGGTGGAACTCTTCGCTGTAGTCGTGGGAGGTACGCCGTGGGCTGGACCCTTCGATCCGCAACTCCGGATGATGTGCCGGGGGTCGTCGGCGTGCTCAACGCCGTCCTCCCGCCCGCGGACCGGTTCACCGTGGAATCACTGCGGTTCGATG
>DATDEG010000151.1:0-24041 GCA_036523465.1 bacterium | reverse complement strand
AACCCGCCGGTCTCCAGCTCGGGGAGGACCGGCAGGGTGATGTTGGCGCCCACGCTCATGCCCAGCACGAGACCGAGGCGCTTGCGGTCCTCCGTCACAAGGCCGATCCCCAACGCGATGGCATCGGCCGGATTGTGGATGGCCACCGGACGGCCATCGAGCAGGATCTCCCCCGCCTCAAGGGGGAGCGCGCCGAAGATCGCCCGCGCCACCGCGGTCTTGCCGGATCCGATCAAGCCGGCGACGCCGAGGATCTCGCCGCGCCGCAGCGTGAAGTCTATGCCGCTAAACTGCCCCCGCGCCGTCAGGCCGCGCACCTCGAGCACGACGGCCCCCGCGGCGACCGGCTCTTTCGGGTACTTTTCGGTGAGTTGCCGGCCGACCATGAGCCGGATGAGCTCATCCATCGTGAGTGCGCCGATCGGATAGGTCCCGATGTACTGGCCGTCGCGGAGGACCGTCACGCGGTCGGCGATGCTGAAGATCTCCTCCAGTCGGTGCGTGATGTAGACGATGGCCACACCGCGCGCGCGGAGATCGCGGATGAAGCGGAAGAGCCGCTCGGTCTCTTCGACGGTGAGCGCCGCGGTCGGCTCGTCCATGATGACTAGTTCGGCCTCGACGGAGAGCGCCTTGGCGATCTCGACGAGCTGCTGCTCGGCGACGGTGAGCGAGCCCAGCCGGCGTTTGGGATCGATCGGCAATCCGAGGTCTTCCAGGAGGCGATGGGCCTGCGCATGCATCGCGGCCCAGTCGATGAATCCACCGGGTCGGCGCGGCTCGCGGCCGAGAAAGATGTTCTCGGCCACGGACAGCCCAGGGACCTGATTGAGCTCCTGGTGGATGATCGAGATTCCGAGTCTGCGCGCCTGCGTCGGGGAGGGGATCTCAACGTGCCGGCCTCGGAGGAGGATCTCGCCGCCGTCGCGCTGGTGCACGCCGCCGAGAATCCGCATGAGCGTAGACTTGCCCGCGCCATTCTCGCCGACCAGCGCGTGGACCTCGCCCGCGCGTACCTCGAACCGCACGTCCTGCAGCGCCTGCACGCCGGGAAAGGCTTTGCGGATGCCCCGCATCTCCAGTTGCGGAGCCGCGACCGCGTTCAGAATAGCCCTCCGCTCGTCAGGAGGTCATCCCCTCCTTCAGAAGGTCACCCCGCTGTGGAGGATGATGTTGGCGTAGGGAGTCTGCTCACCCGTGCGTACCACCGCGCGCACGTCGTGCAGCATCTCCTTGAACTGTTCATGCGGAACGGACGTGAGCTGGATCCCCCCCAGCAGGCGCGTCAGGGCGGCGTGGATCTGGGGGCTCCGGCCGCGCATCTCCTCCGCGATCACGGCACTCTCGACCTGGAGCTCGCCCAGCACGGCTTCCACCGTCTGAAGAAACCCCGGCACATTGGCGATGAGGGCGAGGTCGATCCGTGGGACGTCGGGAGGGACCGGAAGGCCGCTGTCGGCGATGGCCAACCCGTCGGTGTGGCCCATCGCGGTGATCACCTGAATGAGGTCGGGGTTGAGGATGCCCTGCTTCTTCATCGACGCCTCCTGCGTGCCGGCCGCGGCCTGGAGCACACGCGGACACGCCTGCGCCGGGGTTCGCTTTCGGAAGCGTCCGCGGTCATTCCTCCGGTTTCCAGTGCCGCGTCAGGGAGGGACCCGTGCGCTACCGGTAGAGATCCTTCCGGTGGCGGACCACGTGGAGGTAAACGTGCGGGCCCCGGATATCATAGCGGATGCGATAGTCACCGACACGGTACCGCCATTCACCGACATGGTATCGCCATTCACCGACACGGACTCCTCGCAGTTTCTGTCCACGATGAGGATTCGCTCGGATGCGGCCGATCGCGTTCAGAACCTGCCGCGGGGTGTCTTTGGACAGCGTGCGGAAGTCATCCTCGAATCGTTTCGAGGGAACAACAGCGAACTCGGGCATCACCTACCGCGGTAGATCGCTCTGAGGGCCGCGACGCTGCTCACTTCCCCGCGCCGCACCTGAGCGGCCGATTCCTTGAGGGCTTTCTGGAAGTCCCGGTCACGCTCTTCGGCCATGATCTCGAGGAGATCCTCGTACTCTGCCACCCCAACCAGGACGATCTTCGGCTTGCCCTTCTTGGTCAGGACGTAAGTCTCGCCCTTTTCGGACACCTGCGTGATGAGGCGGCCCAGATGAGTCCGGGCCGTGAAGGCGTTGATGAATTTGGGGCGCCGTGCTCTTGTTGTGGGCATGGCTGGCCGCTCGCCCAACGTATCTCTCCTCTATTTTAACTAGTTAAAATACTACCCTCCTGCGCCATGACGTCAATAGTCAGATGAGGTCATGCCTTACCTGGGTTGGTCGAACTCGGTCCGGACCGAGTTCGTCTTGCCGCACGCTAGCCGCGGGTCACCCGACGGACGGCGTTAACGAAGCGCGTGTCCTGCTCCGCGAGCACCTGCCGGAGGAGATCTGACCACGTGAATACCACGATGCCGTCGGCACCTCCATCGCGCGCGGCGTCGAGCGCCCGGGCGAACTCCTCGACAGGAATCACCGGCGAACGCCCTCGCCCCGCGTGCATCCCTTCGAGGTAGAACGGTTTCGCCTGTACGGTGACCAGTACAGGTCGATCGACCGCGGTCTTGACCTCGCGCGTGATCCGGTTGATCCACGACACCTCGCGGCCGAGGATCTGATGATAGGCCATCACCTCGAAGAGATCGACGACTTCGCGGAGCTTGGCCCAGTCCTGCCCAAAGACCTCACGCCCGGCGCCGCCGAAGTCTGCCGGCCCCAACGGGAGCGTGTTCAACATGATGCGGACGGGTGGATGGATCCGGCGGAGCGCGTTCTTGATCTCGCGGAGGCGCGCCGTGATGACGTCGGTCTTCCACTCGACATAGCCGGCGTAGGCGTGGGCGCGGATCCACGAGCCGGGGAGCTCTCCAGGTCCTTCCGGGACTCGGACGCCGGTTGAGGCGCCGAACAGGCGCACACAACGGGGACAGAAGCAGTACTCGGACCAGTCCCCGCGGGACGTCTGCGGCAACCACTGCTCCCAGAACCCCGGGAAGCGTGTGAATCCGAGGAAGACGCCGTCAGAACGGAGTTCGCGGACCGCCGTCTCGAGTTGTTGGAGTTTGTCTGCAAAGTAGTCCTCGTGGGTCGGACACGTCGCGATGTACCAGTCCACCGGCTGAGCGACCCGCCCCGACGCATCCACCGCCAGCGCATCGGGATGCCGCGCCAGCGTTTCGGGATCGAAGAAGAGATTGCACGCGGCGTAATATTGCATCCCACGCGCTCGCAGCGCTTCCACGAACTGCCGGTCGTCGTAGGACTGTGGGACGTCTGACGGCGCGCTTCTGACGGCGCTGTCCGCCATCGGGAGATACCGGTTCTGCGCGATGACGAGGTCCATTCCTTGCGAGGCGAGCAGATCGGCGGCCCCCGCGTAGTCCAGGCCGTACCGCAGGTGCCAATCGAGCGAGTAGACTTTGACCCCGCCCAGAAGGCGCGCCGTCATCGGCGGGGGAGCCTCTCCGTCATCCCCGGGTGAGTCTCTCCGGAGCGGCGACCTGTCATCCCCCGACGATGTAGCGGACGACCTCGTCCATCGTCGTACGGGCCGCTTCTGTCTCGAAGACCTTGGCCCCGCGATGGAGAACGACGATCCGGTCGGCGACCGCGAAGACGTGCTGGAGAGTATGGCTGATCAACACGATGCCGATGGCCTGCTCGCGGAGGCGCCGGACCAGTTGCAGCACGCGGTCCGCCTCGGCCACACCGAGCGCGGCCGTCGGCTCGTCGAGCAGCACCACCTTGGGGGTGGTTGAGATGGCACGGCTCACCGCCACCGACTGACGCTGGCCGCCGGAGAGGGTTGAGACAGGCGCCGCCAGGGAGTCGATGTGGATCGAGAGCCGGCCGAGCAGCGCCGCCGCTTCGTCCCGCATCCGCCGGCGATCTACGACGGCGACTCCGGGGATCGCCTTCCGCAGCGGTTCGCGGCCGAGGAAGATGTTCGCGGCGGCGTCCATGCGCTCCACGAGGGCCAGGCTCTGGTGCACCGTTTCGATCCCCATCTCGCGGGCCTGGCGGGGATTGCGGATCATGACTTCCTCGCCGCCGAAGAGGATGCGTCCGCTGTCGGGCTGCAGCGCGCCGGCGAGGATCCGAACCAGCGTGGACTTTCCCGCGCCGTTGTCGCCGACGAGGCCGACCACGCGGCCTGCGTGGATCGCGAAGTCAACCTCGCGGAGGGCGCGGACGCCCCCGAATCGCTTCTCCACCCGCTCCGCCTGCATCAGCGGGACCGGTGGATCCCCAGTGGGCCGCCGAGGATCCACCGTACTGTTCTCTGCCATGCCGCTTCCTGTCATGCTGCTTCTACCATCCCGCTCCGACTATGCTGCTCCCTACCAGGCCGGCGCCATCTTCGCCACGTTGGCCTTGGTCACCAGCGGGAGCCCAATGTACGCGGTGGGCTGCGGCACCTTGCTCTTCTGGCCGGTCAGCCAGAAGTAAGCCAGCTCCACGCCGCGGTATCCCTGTGGATACGGGTCCTGGTCGACGGTGCCATAGAGCGTACCCGCCATGATCGCGTCACGGACGTCCTTCGGGTAGTCGCCGGCGATGAACTTCACATCGGTGCGGCCGTTCTTCGCCGCGTACCGCGCTCCGGCCACCCCTTCCGGCCCCTGGGAGATGATCGCCTTGAGCGTCCCTTTGCCGTATTTTGTCAGCAGATTCTGCGTGATCCCGAGCGCCTTGTCGAAGTCCCAGTCGGCGGACTGCTTGCTGACGATCTTGATGTTCGGGTACTTCTTCAGGTAGCTCATCAGGCCGTCCTCGCGCAGCGTCTGCGCCGAGGCGCCCAGGTGGCCGAGGATCAGCGCGACATTCCCGGACGTGCCGATGGCCTTCACCAGCAGCGCCCCCTGCTGCTCGCCGAATGTGAAGTCATTGGCACCGACGAACGTCACAGTCTTCGCGCCCTTACCCACCGTGTTGTTCACGTCGATGACGGGGATGCCGGCCGCGTTGGCCTGCTTGATCGCCGGCACGATCCCCTCGGCGTTGCTCGGCGTGGCGAGGATCAGGTCGACCTTCTGCGCCACGAACTGCTGGATCACGGCCACTTCCTTGGAGAGGTCCCCTTCACCGTTGCGCAGCATGAGCGTGACGCCGTACTTCTTGGCCGCGTCCTGCTCGCCCTTGATGAGGTTTGTGTAGAAGGGGATGGTGGTGTTCCAGATCATAGACCCCACCGTGAACTTCTTTGCGGCACCGGAGGTGCCGGCCGGCTGCAGGCCGGCGATCAGGAGGACCAGCACCAGCGCCACACCGGCGCCGGACCACCGTCGGGCTCGAGACATCTTCTTCACCTCCTCGACGTCGGTGAGACTTTCGCCTGCGCCCTTCTTCCTGTGAGGGCACCTCCTCTCTGTCCTGATCGAGCTGTGTACCGTTCGAGTCCAACAGATGTGAGCAAGATGGCGCCGGTGATGGCCGGGTTCCAGTACGGCGACGCATTGTAGAGATTGAGCGCATTGCCGACCATCCCGAGGATCAGGGTTCCGAGCAGGACGGACATGATGCCGCCCGCCCCGCCCGACAGCGGGGTGCCGCCCACAACGACGATCGCGATCGCGGTCAGCGGCCACTGTTCCGCCGCCGAGGGATGGCCGATGTTCGTCTGGCCGAGCAGGACGATTCCGGCCAGGGCGGCCAGCGCGCCTCCGACGACGTACGCAAACACCTTCACCCGGGCGACGTTGATCCCGGCCAACTCGCTCGCCCCTTCATTGCCGCCGACCGCGTAGAGGTAGTGACCGAACCGCGTGAAGCGCAGGATGAGGAAGATGAGCAGCGCGACGAGCGCGAACAGGCTCGTCGCCATGGGGAACGGCCCGATGTTGCCGATGCCGATCACCGTGAACGCTTCCGGCATCCCGTACACGGGACGCGCGTCGGTCGCGATGTAGAGCAGACCGCGGAAGAGGATCTGCGTGCCGAGGGTGGCGACAAACGGGTTGATTCCCAGCACGGCGATGAGCGCACCGTTGAACACGCCGGCCAGCGCACCCGCCCCGAGAGCGCCGGCCAATCCGATCGGGACGCCCAGGACAGAGAGATGCGTGATCAGGAACGCGGCGACCACGCCGGACATCGCCGCGATCGCACCGACGGAGAGGTCAAACCCCCCGGTGATGATCATCACGAGCATGCCGCAGGCCACGATGCCGAAGGTCGCGTTCTGCTGCAGGAGGTTCACCAGGTTCGTGCTGGAGCGGAACGGCGCCGACGTCGCGGCAAAGATGACGAAGAGGACGACGAAGACGGTTAGCATTCCGTAGCGGCGCACGAATTCGCGCAGCGGCAGGGGTCCCGCCGGCCGCTCCGGCGCGCTTACTACTTGGGCGGCGCCCGCGGTAGAAGACCCCGCTGTCTTCGCCTCAGATGACGCCCCCGGCTTGGGGGCCGGCGATTCCGACGAGCTCATCGGAGTCCCAGCATCTCTTGGGCGGCACAGGCGGCGCCGATCAGAACAGCATCGTCGCCCAGCTCGCCTCCGACGATGGCGACCTGCTCACGGGCGACAGGAGGTGCGATTCGGCGGACGACCTCGCGGATGGCCGGGAGGAGCCGTGGCGCCTGGCCCAGCCCGATCCCGCCGACCAGGACGACCATCTCCGGATCGAGCAGGCTGACGACGTTGCCCACGGCGATGCCGATCTGCGTGGCGGCGTGCTCGATGACGCCGGTCGAGATACTGTCGCCGGCCTCAGCGGCGAGGAAGACCGCGTGGGCGCCATCGGCCCCGTGGGGTGTGCCGCCGGCGTGAGTTCCAGATCCATCCCGCGGTGCTGTCAGACTGCCCGGGTCCCTGTGCGCTTCCTGCGCACGCCTCGTGATCCCAACCCCCGCGGCCTGCAACTCCAGGTCGCCAAAGGTGTCGTAGACGCGAAGCGGCGCATCGGGCCTTTGATACAGGTATCCGGCTTCACCGGCCAGACCCCGCGCGCCGCGGTACAGGCGGCCGTCGACGATCACGCCCGCGCCGATCCCGGTGCCGATGGAGAGACAGACGACGTTGGCGCGGCCCTGCGCGGCACCCCGCCACTGCTCCCCAAGCGCGGCGAGGTTTACGTCGTTGTCGAGCACGATCGGGAGCGCTCCGCCGGCGGGCTGCGAAACAGCAATGTGGAGGACCGCGGCGAGCGGCCAATCCCTACGCTCGAACGCGGGCGCATCCAACACGACCCTCTGTCGCCGGTCGATCGTCCCCGCGACGCCGATCCCCACCGCCAGTGGCCGGCGCGCCGCCCGCTGTGCCAGCATCCTGCGTGTCAGCCGTGCGAGCTGTGCCTCCAGAAGTGACGGGTTCGCATCCTCCTGTACGCGAGAGAGGACCGCGCCGTCGAGGTCGACTACCGCGGCGCGCAGCGTCGTCCCGCCGAGATCGAGAGCGATGATCTGGCCGAACTCTCCGGCAAAGAACAGCCTGCGCGGCTTTCGACCGGCGGTGGAGATGTGGGCGTGTCCACGTTCACGCACGAGCCCCAAGCGGATCAGGCTCCGGACGGCGTCGGAGATCGAGGACTTCGTGAGGTGGAGCGAACGGGCCATCTCGGCTCGGGATACACCGGGGTGCTGACGGATGAGCGCCAGGGTGGCCCTGACGTTGGCCCGCCCGAGGACAGCCTGTAAGCGGATGCGGCGCCTCTTAATAAGTACGAGCCTCGTACGAATGTACTGCCTGGGGTTTCAGCGGCTGGATCTTGGATTCCTTCTCATGCGGAGCCGGCCGATTACGCGGAGCCGGCCGAGGGACGAATGATCGTCGTCGTACTGACACCCATTCGCTCCATATCCTTGAAAAGACGCAGCGGATCGACGAGATGCCCCATCATCCACAACCCGGGCCGGCGGGCGGTGCCATCCAGGTACTGCAGGAGGCAGGCCGCGACGGGAATCGCCGTGATCTCGTAGCCGTCAGGATGCGAGACCGTCGCTGTGACGCGGGTCGGCTGTCCGTCTTTCAGCCCGATCGCTTCGACGAGAAGGGTGACCTGAAAGGGAGGTCGCGCAAACGCCTGCATGGCCCACCAGACGAGCCTTCCTGTTGGCCGGAGCGCGTGGCGTGGAGCGAGCTTCAACGCTCCGATCGCGATCGGGGTAATGACCCAGTCGGTGAACCAGTGTGTGCCGGAGATGTAGAAGCCCAACTCCTTGAGGCTCGGGTACAGATCGGGCAACGGACGGAGCTCCTCGAAGAACATCGGGTAGCAGGTCCGGACGCCGATCTCGCCGCGGAAGTCCACCCGCCGTGCATAGTCGCGTCCGGGCGGGATCCACTGTCCACTTCTGAAGACACGGGCGTCGTAGCGTCGGAAGACCTCCATCAACTCGTCGACAGCCTCGCTGAAGGCGAGTCCCCGGCCGATGCTCAGGTATCCCGCGGTGAGAGCGCGGTCGAGGCGGTCGAGGTGCGACGCCGCGTAGCGGACCATCGCCGCGGGCAATCCTGGATGGTACCCGGCTTCAGTGATGAAGCAACGGCCCGCACGCGCGATCTCACTGGCAAGCGACTGCAGCACTTTCAGTTTCTGCGCGCTCAATTGCACGTCGAGGTAGTCCACGCCCGTCTCGAGGGCCGCGCGGGCCACGTTCTCCGCAAAGTGCGTCGTAGGTGACGTGACGACGAGGACCTCCACGCCGGCGAGAGCCGGGCGTAAGGTTGCCGGATCCGCGGCGTCCGCGGCGATTGCTGCAAGGCGTTGACGTCCGAATTCTGTTCCGAGCGCCTCCGCGAACCGCCGCGACTTCTCGAGGCGGCGACCGGCGATGACGAGGTGGACGTCGGATTCCCGCAAGAGATGGCGCGCCAGCGCCCGTCCAGTTGCGCCGTAGCCTCCGAGGATCAGGATGGTGGCCACGCCGCACCTAGTATCTCACCTTCATGGAGGGGTGTCTGGGGCGCCGCTCAGAAGTCTCCTTTCGGTGGGGGGTGAATGCGATGATCCGGTTTCAGGTCATGGAGCGGGATCAGGCTCACCTGTACGAGGCGCTGGTCAAGGCGATGCGGGAGGGAGAGCTGCGCACCTTTCGGGTGGAGAATCGCGGGAGAAGGGTCGTTCACGTCCGCTATCCCGGGCGCATCAACTGGACGCACGCCCAGGGCGTGATCGACGGCACGGTAGTCAGCCCGAAGCGGCAGGGCAACGAGTGGCAGATCTTCTCCGCTCTGATGGGCCGGCTCGCGCAGCGCTACGCGGACAGTATCTCAGGAATCATCATCCAGTTTCCCGAAGAGCTGAAGCAGGCGGGCCGGAGACGTCGGAAGCGCACGAGTCGTCGCGCTGCCTAGCCGCTGCGCGCAGTCGCGTCAGCGCTTTGCACCATCACGCCCGCGCTCGCTCATGCTGTCCGCGGACCACTCGTGCATGCGGGACCAGGTCCCCTCGCTTCAAAGAGCAGATCCCAGCCTCCATCGCCGCCCGAGCCTCGCAGCTTCGCAGTGCGACATTCAGACGTGAGACCTCGCGCTCGAGGCGTGATCCCAACTTCTGACCATGAACTTCGAGGTCGTAGCGAGCCTGCAGATTCATCCAGAAGTTGGGCGAAGTGCCGAAGTATCTGGCCAACCGTAAAGCAGTGTCGGCGGAAATGGCGCGCGTGCCGTGCACGATCTCGTTGATACGCCGCGCGGGCACGCCGGTACTCTTTGCGAGTCGATACTGACTGATGCCCATGGGCTTCAGGAATTCTTCGAGCAGGATCTCGCCGGGATGGACTGAAGCGAGCTCGGCCGGCCGTGCTCTACGAGTGGTAGTCTGCAATCTCGACGTCATACGCGTTCCCCTCCTGCCAGCGGAAGCAGATCCTTCACTGTTCATTAACCCGGACACTGTGTTGTCCTGGAACGAGTTGAACTGGCGCAGCTAAGCTACGAACAGACTTCCAACGCAGGTTTCCCTCCGCGCATCGAAGAAGGACACGGCGACATTTCCCTTCGGGAGGCATCCATGACACAGCTCACCCGCGGCACCGCGCTCCTCTGCGCGTTGGTGCTCCTTCTTACGGGGGCGGTGGCCGCTCAACAGCCCCAGCGCGGGGGCACGATCGTCATCGCCCTTGGCGCAGACCCGGAGACGTTGAATCCTGGGATCACGACCGGCTATGCGGTCGGGGCGATCACGGCAAACGTCTTCAGCGCGCTGATCCGTCTCGGACCGCGCGGCGAGGTGCTGCCGCAGCTCGCCACGTCGTGGGAGGTGGCCCCGGACGGCAAGACCTACACCTTCAAGCTCCGCCCGAACGTGCGCTGGCATGACGGCCGGCCGTTCTCGGCGGCGGACGTGAAGTTCAGCCTGGAAGAGATCGACGGGAAATACCACGGGCGCTTCCGCCTCGGCTACGCGAACGTCGCCTCGGTGACCACGCCGAATCCGTCGACGGTCGTCATCCGGATGAAGGATCCGTTTGCTCCGTTTCTGCAGATGCTGGATGGGTTCAACGCACCGATCATGGCCCGGCACATCTTTCAGGGTGAAGACATCCCCAACAGCGCGAAGAACCTCACGCCCGTCGGCACGGGCCCCTATGTCTTCACGCAGTGGGCTCGGGGAGACCGCATCGTGCTGGACCGCAACCCGAATTACTGGGAGCCGGTGTACGCGGATCGGTTGATCTTCCGCATCATTCCCAATGCCGCGCAGCGCACGACTGCCCTGGAGACCGGTGAGGTAGATGCGGTCTTCGACTTCTACCTCTCCAAGACCGACGTCCCGCGGCTGCAGCAGAGTAAGGCGGTGCGCGTGCGGCACGGTCAGCCGATCCCGGCGCTGGACTTCATGTTCATCAACACGAAGCGCGGGGCGCTGGCGAACGTGAAGGTCCGGCAGGCGCTCGCGTTTGCGATCAACCGCGAGCAGATCGTCCAGCAGGCGATGCGCGGGCTGGCCCGGCCGGGCAAGGGGCCGTTCGGTGACGGCTTCAAGTACGCGTACACGGCGCAGTCGGACTTCAGCCGTCTGTACCCCTACAACCCCGAGAAGGCGGCGCAGCTGCTGCAAGAGGCGGGCGTCGCGCGGGACAGCCAGCGGATGACCATGGTTTTCGACGCGGCGCGCGCCCCGCTCGTGTCGGCGGCGCAGATCATCCGCGACAACCTCCGCCAGATCGGGATCACGGTGGAACTCGTGCCCCTCGAGCGATCGGTGATGATCGACCGCGTCTACACGAAAGCCGACTACGATCTCACCGTGCAGTCCTTTACGTCGAACACCGACCCGGCCATCGGGTATCATCGTCTCTACCTCACCGCGCAGGCCGGGCAGCCGTTCGTGAACGCCACGGGCTACTCGAATCCGGACGTCGACCGGCTGCTCGCTCAGGCCGGCGCGACGGCCAACCTCGAGGCACGCGCGAAGATCTACGCGCAGGCCAGCGCGATCCTTGCCCGGGATGTGCCGACCCTGATCCTCTTCGATGAGATCGGCATCGACGCGGCACGCAGCCATCTGCGCAATCTCTGGCAGGGGCTCGACGCACGCGACGCCTGGTGGATGGTCTGGGTCGCCAAGTAGCCGGCTGACGGGAGGTGGGCGGCGGAACTCCGCTGTGGCGGTACATCGCCGGACGCGTCGTCCAGGCGATCCCGCTCCTGCTGGGAGTCGTCGTTCTGAACTTCCTTCTCATATCGTTCGCCCCGGGCGATCCGATCCATGTATTGCTCGGGGAATATCCGGCACCGCCGGAATACGTGGCCCGGCTGCGCGAACAGTTCGGCCTCGACCGGCCGATGGTCGTGCGGCTGGGCCACTACGTCGCCAACGTGCTCCGCGGCGATCTCGGCTTCTCGTTCGCCTACCGTCTGCCCGTCGTGCAATTGGTCGTCGAGCGGCTCGGCAACACGCTCATCCTCATGGGGACGGCGATGATTGTGGCCGCGATCGCCGGTGTGCTGCTCGGAGTCTCCGCCGCCCGCCGGCCGCGCTCGCGGCTGGATGCAGCGGCGACAGGGGCATCACTCATCGGATATTCGATCCCGGAGTTCTGGCTGGGGCAGTTGCTCGTGCTGCTCTTCGCCGTGACGCTGGCCTGGCTGCCCGCGCAGGGCATCCGGTCTACCCGTGAGACCTACACCGGTCTCGCCGCGGCCGCCGATCTCCTCCGGCACCTCATCTTGCCGGCAGCGGCGCTCTCGTTTCGCTACATCGCGTTGATCGCGCGCATCACCCGGGCGTCGATGCTCGAAGTGATGCACCAGGACTACGTCCTCGCCGCGCGCGCCCGGGGTGCGGACGAGGGCCGTGTGCTGTGGCGTCACGGGATGCGCAATGCCGCCATCCCCGTCGTGACCGTGATCGGCTACAATTTCGCGTTCATCCTCGCCGGCTCGGCCCTGGTCGAGACGGTCTTCGGCTGGCCTGGCGTGGGGCGGCTCATCTTCGACGCGATCCTCCAGCGGGACACGCCGGTGCTGCTCGGGGTGCTGCTGCTCGTGTCCGCGACGGTCGTTGTCGTCAACCTGATGACAGACATCGCTTACGCCTATCTCGATCCACGGGTGCGCTACTGATGCAGCGTGGGCGACCGCCATTCGATCGTAGGCCAGGGCGCGTCGATGACGAGGGTGGGCGTTGATGGCCACGCAGGTCGTGGCGATCGAGGCGCCTCAGCGGACGGGCCCGGCGCGCGATTTCTGGCGCCGCTACCGTCGGAGCCGTCTCGGACTGGTGGGGCTCGGCATCGTGCTGGGTCTCGGCGTCATCGCCGTCTTCGCGCCGGTGCTGGCGCCGTATGAGCCGACCGCCACATCGCTGGACAGCCTGCGCGCTCCAGGGGCGACGGCACACCCCCTCGGCACCGATGATCTCGGACGAGACATCCTGAGCGGCGTCATCTGGGGTGCGCGCGTTTCGCTCATTGTCGGCATCACGGCTGCGGCCACGGCGGTATTCATTGGGATCGTAATCGGCGCGTTCGCCGGCTACTACGGCCGGTGGGCCGACGCGGTGCTGATGCGGATCACGGAGTTGTTCCAGACGATTCCGCGGTTCGTACTGGCGCTGCTCGTCGTGGCCCTGTTCGGCCGCGGACTGACCAAGCTCGTGCTCGTCATCGGCGTGCTCGCCTGGCCCCAAGCGGCTCGCCTCGTGCGCGGGCAGTTCCTCGCCCACAAATCCTCGGCGTACGTGGATGCGGCCCGCGCGCTGGGGCTGCCCGGCTGGCGCATCATCTTCACGGAAGTGCTGCCGAACGTGCTCGCTCCGGTAGTAGTCCTCGGGTCGCTCGACGTCGCGCAGGCCATCCTGCTCGAGGCCAGTCTGGGATTCTTTGGGCTGGGCGACCCGAACCTGGTTTCGTGGGGTGGGATGCTCAACAACGCCCAGGCGTACCTGCGCGAGGCGTGGTGGATGAGCGTCTTTCCAGGGATCGGTATCGCCCTGGCCGTCGTCGGCTTCAACCTCGTCGGCGACGGGCTGAACGACGCGATCAACCCCCGGCTCAATGAGTGAAGCTACATGAATGACGGGATTGATAGGCGTGACTGAACTGCTGGTGATCGACAGTCTGACGACGAACATCGCGACGTCGCTGGGCGCGGTGACGCCGGTCGATGATGTCTCTTTCGCCGTGCCGGCGGGTGGTGCGGTTGGACTCGTCGGCGAGAGTGGGTCCGGCAAGTCGATGACCGCGTTTTCGATCATGCGGTTGTTTCCGACGGCCGTCGCGCGGGTGGCCGCCGGGCGCGTGCTCTTCGACGGGCGCGATCTCATCCAGCTCAGCGAGCCTGAGATGCGGCTGATCCGCGGGCAGCAGATCGCGATGGTCTTTCAGGATCCCACGACATACCTCAACCCGGTGCTCACCGTTGGGGAGCAGGTGGCCGAGGCGTGGGCGATGCACCACGGCTGGGACGGTGCGTGGGCGCGGGCGGTCGAGGCGCTCGGGTCGGTCGGGCTGCCCGATCCCGGCGAGACGGCGAAACGCCACCCGCATGAGCTGAGCGGCGGGATGCGGCAGCGCGCGGTCATCGCCCAGGCCATCGTGTGCCGGCCGAAGCTCCTTATCGCCGACGAGCCGACGACCGCGCTGGATGTGACGATCCAGGCGCAGATCCTCGATCTGCTCGGCCGGTTGCGGGCGGAGCTCGGCATGGCGGTGCTGCTGATCACACACGACCTGGGCGTCGTCGCGGAAATGTGTGAGAAAGTGGCGGTGATGTACGCGGGCCGGCTGGTCGAGATCGGTCCGGCTGATCAGGTCTTCACTTCACCCGCGCATCCGTACACGCAGGGCTTGCTCAGCAGCGCAATTTCGGTGCAGCAGACACAACAGATCACGCGGGCGATGGAAGGCTCGGTGCCCGATCTCCGCGATCCACCGCCGGGCTGCCGGTTCCATCCGCGATGTCCCTTCGTGATGCCGACCTGCCGGGTCGAGGTTCCGCCCATGCTTGCCGCAGGGCCGCAGCAGACTGCCGCGTGCTGGCTGCACGATCGGGATGTCGTGGCGCGCGAGAAGTCGATGCAGGGGCAGCCCGCGCCCAGACCACCGTTCCGCGGACGGCCGGTATGAGTTCCGGACGCCGATCCGGTGCCATCGGTGCAGGCCGACAAGAGTGGCGGGCATGATTCTCGAAGGCCGCCGGCTCCGGCGCTATTACCCGTGGGGCCGTACGCTCTTCGGCCCGCGCGCCTGGGTGAAAGCGGTCGAGGACGTCAGTATCGGTGTCGGCGAGGGCCAGACCGTTGCCCTCGTCGGCGAGAGCGGCTCGGGGAAGACGACGACCGGCCGCGTGCTGCTCGGCCTCGAGCCCCCAACAGATGGTGAGGTGTTCTTCCGCGGCGCGTCGATCCAGCGCGGACGAGGAGACGATGCCACGCGCTTCCGCAAAGCCGTCCAGCCCGTCTTTCAGGATTCCACCGCATCACTGAATCCCCGGAAGACCGTCGCGCATACTGTTGGACTCGGGCTGGCTGCGGCAGGCGTCTCGCCGCGTGAGCACCTCCGCGCCGCCGGGCGGTTGCTCGAGGAGGTCGGTCTTGAGCCGGCGGGCTCGTTCCTGCACCGGTTTCCTTACCAGTTGAGCGGCGGCCAGCGGCAGCGGGTGAACATCGCACGCGCCCTCGCGACCTCTCCGGAGGTCATCGTCGCCGACGAGCCGGTCTCGGCGCTCGACCTCTCCGTCCGGGCGCAGATCCTACTGCTTCTACTGCGCCTGCAGCGCGAGCGGCGCCTTGCCTACCTCTTTATCAGTCACGATCTGGCGGTCGTCCGCAGCATCGCGCACCGGGTGGCGGTCATGTATCTGGGGCGGATCGTCGAGGAAGGTCCGACAGAAGATGTGTTCCGCCGGCCCGCGCATCCGTACACCGAAGCGCTGATTTCCGCCACACCGGTGCCGGACCCGCGCACCAAGCGGGAACGGATCATCCTGCCCGGTGATGTTCCGTCTCCGCTGCGTCCACCTTCAGGATGCCCGTTCCATCCGCGCTGCCCGGCCGCCCAGGACGTCTGTAAGACGACGTTTCCCCCTGTCATCGATGTGGGCCGGCAGCACGTGGCTGTCTGCCACTTCGCAGCCGAGCGCGCGGAGCGCTTCTCTCGGATGGCCGGATCGAATTGACGGAAGGCTGCATCTCTTCGCATGTGAGCTGCCGCCGGTGAAGGGCGCGGGGGTCCTTACGACCACACATGGAACGCACCGCGGAGCCTTTGCAGCGATCGATTGGGCCCTGTTTCTCGCCGTCAGCGCCATCTGGGGATCGTCCTTCCTGTTCATCGCGATCGCGCTGGAGTCGTTCCGGCCCGGGCTCGTCACCTGGCTCAGGGTCCTCTTTGGAACGGCGGTGCTGTGGTCACTTCCGGGGGTTCGAGCCAGGATCGATCGCAAGGATTGGGCGCGGATCGTGGCATTATCGATCCTGTGGGTGGCGCTGCCCTTCACGCTGTTCCCGCTGGCCCAGCGCTCCGTCAACTCGGCCATCGCCGGGATGCTGAACGGTGCGGCGCCGATCTTCACGGCGGTGACCGGATCGCTGATGCTTCGCCAGGCTCCCGGTCCCCGCCAGCTCGTCGGGATCCCGCTCGGCTTTCTTGGGGCGGCGACGATCGCGCTCTCCGCGGCGAGCGCCGGCCCCAGCCAACTCCACGGCGTCATCATGATCGTCGCGGCAACACTTTGCTACGGGACCGCTCTGAACATCGCCACGCCGTTGCAGCAGCGATATGGTTCCCTCTCGGTGACCGCGCGCATGATGCCGATCGCCGCGGTGCTCACGATGCCGTTCGGACTGGCCTCCCTTCCAGGTTCGCGGCTCGCCTGGCCGGCCATCGCTGCGATTGTGGTGCTCGGCTTCTTCGGGACGGGCGTCGCCTATGTCTTGATGGGGAGGCTCGTCGGCCGGGTCGGATCGACGCGAGCTTCGACCATCAACTATCTAGTTCCAGTGGTAGCCCTCGGGCTCGGTGTCGTGTTCCGAAACGACCATGTCCGCCCGGCGGCAGTCGTCGGTGTCGTACTTGCGATTCTGGGCGCCTATGTGGCGTCGCGGCGTGAGCGGCGAGGGGTGTGATGCACGAACATCTCGAACGTGGTTGGTTCGCGGCCGAGAAGATGTGTCAGGATGCGGGGATTCGCTGAGAACCCGTACCGTTCGTAGTAGGTGAACATCTTCAGCAAAGCGTCGATCTGATACGGCCCAAGACCCGAGCCCGCGGCGCGTTCGGCCCACGTGTCCCGGCTGATCTCGACGAGGCGGACCGGGCGCTCGAGC
This sequence comes from bacterium, assembly GCA_036523465.1. Classification (GTDB taxonomy): domain Bacteria; phylum Sysuimicrobiota; class Sysuimicrobiia; order Sysuimicrobiales; family Kaftiobacteriaceae; genus Kaftiobacterium. The sequence goes on along the minus strand of DATDEG010000151.1, from coordinate 7,266 downwards.
CGGCGCGCTAAGATGCCGGCGACATCGGTCTGAGACAGCACCTCCGGTCCGGCCAGCTCGTATGTCGCGCCCGCATGGTCCCCTTCAGTGAGCACAGCGGCTGCGACGGCGGCGACATCCTCCAGATCCACCATACCCAGCCGGGTCCTCGCGGCATACGGGATCTCGTAGATGCCGTCGGCGACGATCGACCGCCATTGGACGAGGATGTTCTGCATGTAGGAGGAAGGCTGCAGGATCGTGAACGCCAACCCCGACTCAAATAGCATCGTCTCGACATGCATCTTGTTCCAGTGGTGCGGCATCGCCTCGACCTGTGGGTGTAGGACGGAATGAAAGACGAAGCGTTCCACCTGTGCCGCGCGGGCGGCGGCGATTATTCTCTGCCCGATGACGGCCTCATCCGGGCTCACGTTAGGACAGATGTGATAGATCAACCGGACGCCCTGAACGGCCCGTGGGAGGATGAGGCTGCTGCGCATGTCGCCGACGATCCACTCGTCGGCGCCGGCGGACTGCACCCGCTCGATGTGCTCTTCTCGATAGACGAGGGCGCGGACCGGCTGACCGAGGCCGGCGAGAGCGCGGATGACGGCGAGGCCGGTCTTGCCGGCGGCGCCGGTGACCAGGATCATGGTCGTATAGCGGGCCTGTGCACCGCCCGGAGACCTGTCGCCGTTACCCGGTCTTCACGACGAACGTTCTCCAGTCTCCGTAGAAGTCCAGCGCGCTCCAGGCCTGCTCCTTGGGACCGTATCCCGAGTCCTTCACGCCGCCGAACGGGGTCTGATACTCCACGCCAGCCGTGGGCTGGTTGATGTGCACCAATCCCGCCTCGACGCCCTCCATGAATGCGTTCGCCACGTTGAGATCGTGTGTGGCCAGCGACGCGGATAGGCCGAAGCGGGCCGCGTTTGCGCCGTGGATCGCCTCGGCGATGTCCGCGACCGGATGGAGCGTTACCACCGGTCCGAATACCTCTTCCTGCGCCAGCGCGGAATCCAGCGAGAGCCCGTCGATGACGGTGGGAGGATAATAGTAGCCTTCCCGATCCGGCTGCGCACCGCCGGCGAGCATACGTCCCCCGTCCTTCACACCGCGTGCCACCCAGGCCGCCGTGTTGTCGCGGGCGGCGCTGTCCACCATCGGTCCGACACGCGTCCCTTCGTCGAGCGGCTCGCCGACCTGGAGCGTGGCGACAGTATCCAGGAACGTTTCGACGAACGACTCGTAGACTGGACGATGCACGAGGATCCGGCTCGTCGCCGTGCACTTCTGGCCGGCGTAGAAGAACGCTCCCTCCGCGGCCTGGCGGGCCGCTTCCTTGAGGTCGGCATCCTCCCAAACGATGTACGGATTCTTGCCGCCGAGCTCGAGCTGGATTCGGATCGAACGGGCGGCAAGGTCGGACTTGAGCCGGTATCCGATCTCCACCGATCCCGTGAATGAGACGGCCTTCACTCCATCCACCTCACTCAGGGCTTGCCCGAACGGCGTCCCGGGCCCGATGACGAGGTTGGCGACGCCCGCGGGGAGGCCGGCCTCTTCCAGCGCGCGCACGACATGGATCACGGGCACGGGTCCCAACGACGCCGGCTTGATGACCACCGTGTTCCCGAGGATCAGCGCGGGCGCCAGCTTCCAGGTGGGAATCGCGATCGGGAAGTTCCACGGCGTGATGAGCGCCACGACCCCAAGCGGGACGCGCCTCGCGCGCAACTCAGTGGACGCGCGCGCGGACGCGAGGACGAAGCCCTGCGGCTGCCAGGCAAACGACGCGTAGTAGTCGAGGAGATCTATCGCCCGGCGGACTTCGCCGCGGGCTTCGAAGATCGGTTTCCCAACCTCTCGGGCCAGATCGCGTGCCCTCTCCTCGAACCGGCCGTCCAGGACCCGCGCCGCGCGCTGCAGGATGCGGGCGCGCTCGATGATGGGCGTCTTTCTCCAAAGTGGAAACGCGGTGCGGGCGGCCTCGAGGGCGGCCTTTGCGACTTCGCGCTCCGACCGAGGATAGACGGCGACGACCTGGTCCGGGTGCGCCGGATCGTACCGCGTGTAAGTCTTAGGCGTGGATTGCCACTTGCCGGCGATGAAATTCTGTCCTTCCATCGAGTCACCTCAGCACATCAAGATGCGTCGGGTACTAAGATGCGTCGGGCACACAAATCACAGACTATGGAGGTAGCACCACCCCGGCGGCCTCGATCTTCGCCGCGGCGCGGCGCAGGGCCGGCAGCATGGAATCGAGCACTTCCTGGGTTGCGAATTGAGCCGGCGGAGCCACCACCAGGCCGGCGGCGAGCTGTCCGCCCGGCGCTCGGACCGGGACGGCGATGGACGTCACCCCCAGCGTCGCCTCTTCGCGCGCGTAGGCTACGCCCCGGCTGCGCACCGTGCGCAGCTCGTCCAGGTATCCCCGGACGGACGTGATCGTGTGCGGCGTGAGGCGAGGCATGCCGACTCGGCTCAGGTATTTCCTTACCTCGGCGTCTGACAGCTCGGCGAGGAAGAGCTTACCGATCGAGGACGCGTGGGGTGCGATCCGATCGCCGGAGCGCGAGTTGATCGTCAGCAACTGGTCGCTTTGCTGCGCGACCAAAATCACGACCTCGTCGTCGATGAGTGCGCCCAAAGACACCGTGTGCTCGAGTTCCTCGGCAAGATCATCGACGATCCGTTCGACGATGCGGTCTTCCATCTGACCGTGAAGGTAGGCCGTACCCAACTCGAAGGCGCCGACCCCGACGCGGTACTTGTGCCGCTCGGGATCGAACCGGAGCAGCCGTGAGGCGGCGAGCGTCGCCATCAGCCGGTGGACGGTGGTGCGCTCGAGGCCCAGCCGCACCGCCACCTCGCTGGCGCTCAGGGGCTGCTTCGAGCGGGCTACGAGGACGAGGATGTCTACCGCCCGGTCGACCGATTGGATCCGCCGGGCTGCCCGCGGAGGGGGGAGTCTGAGGAGGGACGTCGCGCGTACGTCCCCCCTCAGCTTCGCGGAATTGCGTCGGGTAGTGAAGGGTCTCCCCGTCGCCATGCCGAATCCCGTCGTGAATTATATGCACTAACCGTGCACAATTGCCACAGGTTTGTGCATACCGGCCGGGAGGGGGAAGCATGGATCACGTTACGCTGCTGGGCCCGGTCACAACTCGCCGGGGGTTGTTGAAGGGTGGAATTGCGCTTGCCGGACTCGCGGCGCTCGGAACCGGGCCCGCGAAGCTTCTCCGTTATGCAAGCGCGCAGACGAGCGCCGCCATGGCGCTGCAGCTCGGCTGGTTCGCCAACGCGCAGATGGCCGGGGAATTTACCGCCATCGGCAAGGGCTACTTCAAAGACGCCGGCGTCGACGTGAAGATCGTCCCCGGCGGCCCGTCCATCGATCCGGTCGGCGTCGTGGCCAGCGGGTCGGTGCCGATCGGCAACGTCGCGTCGATCGGCGTGGTCATGGTCGGCCGCAGCCGCGGCGTGCCGCTGAAGGCATTCGCCACAGCCTTCCAGCGCCACCCGTTTGCCTTCTTCTTCCTCCGGGGGAAGGGCATCCGGACCCCAGCCGACTTCATCGGTAAGAACATCGGCATCCAGGCGACGGCCCGGCCGCTCCTCGACGCCGTCCTGGCCAAGTTCAACGTCCCCCGGGACAAGGTCAACGTCATCATCGTCGGCGGGACCACCACGCCGCTGCTCACCGGACAGGTGGACGTCATCAGCGGCTGGGTGATCAACTACGCGCAGAACCTGCCGATCGAGGGGCGCGCCGATCACTTCCTCCTGTGGGACCTTGGCATCAAGCAGTACGCGTACACGTATTTCACGACCGACCAGGTCTACAACACCCGCAAGGATGTGCTGGTGCGCTACATCTCGGCGGCCGCCAAGGGCTGGCAGTACGCCAAGGAGCATCCCGAGGAAGCCGTCGACTTCACCCTCAAGGCGGCGAGCGGCCTCGAGCGCGACATGGAGCTGCCGACCTGGAAGGTCAGCATCCCGTACATGTCGTCGATCGCCACGAAGCAGCACGGGTGGGGCTACATGGATCCGCAGGTGTGGACTGCCCTCTCGGACACGTACTTCTCGTTGGACCAGATGCCGCGGAAGGTCCTGGCCGAGGAAGTCATGACCAACGAGATCGTGCAGGCCGCGAAGACGCCGAAGTTCTGACGGCGGCATCTCGTGTCTTCTCCGAGCGCGGTCGCCGCGGGCCCGGCTCCCGTTGAGATCTCCTGCCGCGGGGTGGGGATGGTCTTCCCCACCCCCGGTGGACCGCTGCAGGCGCTGCAGGACGTGAACCTGCGCGTCCGGCGCGGCGAGTTCGTCTCTCTCATCGGACCGTCGGGCTGCGGCAAATCCACGCTGCTCCGTCTCATCGCCGACGTGCTCCATCCGGCCGGCGGCACGATCGAGGTGCGCAGCGCCCCGCCGGACCGCGCGCGGCTCGCCCGCGAGTTCGGCTTCGTCTTTCAACAACCCGGACTGTTGGTCTGGCGCGACGCGCTGGCAAACGTCGCACTTCCGCTGGAAGTCGGGGGATGGGGCCGCCGCCACACGCCGCCGCACCGTCCGGAAGAGCTCCTCGAGCTGGTCGGCCTGCGGGGGTTCGAGCGATCATATCCGCGGCAACTCTCCGGCGGGATGCAGCAGCGCGTGGCCATCGCGCGGGCGCTGGTCACGGGTCCGCCGATCCTGCTCATGGACGAACCCTTCGGCGCGCTGGACGAGATCACGCGTGACTTCCTGAACCAGGAGCTCCTGCGGATCTGGCGCGCGACCGGTACGACGATCCTCTTCGTCACGCACAGTATCCCCGAAGCGGTGTTCCTCTCCGAGCGCGTGCTCGTCTTCTCGCCCCGGCCGGGGCGGATCGTGGACGAGATCGTCGTGGACCTGCCGCATCCGCGCGAGCAGAGCATCAAAGATACGCCGGAGTTTCTCCGCTACACCTCGGCCGTGCGCCGCGCGCTGGCCGGGGGAAGGTAGGGGCTAAGATGGCCCGCGAGATCGCCTCCCCGCCGGCGGCCGAGGCCCCTCAGGCCGTCCCAGGCGCAACCACTCCGGGCGCGCAGCTCGCCCGGCGGTTCCTGCTGCCGCCCATCGCGTTCCTCGCCATCGTGCTCATCTGGCAGGGGATCATCAGCATCTTCTCCGTCCCGCCGTACATCATTCCGACGCCGGCCTCCGTGGCGCGCACCCTCGTCGTGCAGCGGGGGATGCTGTGGATCAACGCGGCGCCGACGATCTTTGAGAGCCTAGGCGGGTTCCTGCTCGGCAACGTGTTCGCCATCGTCGCCGCGGTCTCGTTCGTGTATAACAAGACGCTAGAGCGGACGTTCTACCCGCTCGCCGTCGCCATCCGCACCGTGCCGATCGTTGCGATCAGCCCGATTCTCGTCCTGCTGCTGGGGAACGGCTATGCACCGAAGGTCGCCATCGCCGGGCTCATCACCTTCTTCCCGACGCTCGTGAACATGGTACAAGGGTTGCAGGCCGCGGATGCCCAGGCGCTTGAACTCATGCACGTGATGTCGGCGAGCAAGAGCGAGACATTCCGCTACGTGCGCTGGCCGTCGTCGCTCCCGTACCTGTTCGCCGCTCTGCGGGTGGCGTCGACGTCCAGCGTGCTCGGCGCGATCGTCGCCGAATGGATCGGCAGCAACAAAGGGCTCGGTTATCTCATCGTGCTCACGACATTCGATTTCCGGACGTCGCTGCTCTACGCGGCGATGGCGCTGGCCTCAGCTATCGCGCTCGCGTTCTTCCTCTTAATAAGCATCATGGAGTGGGCGGTGGTGCGGTGGGAGCGGTAGCCTCCGGCCCAGGAGGGCGTGTGCCGACCGTCACCGAGCCCGGCGGCGAGATCCCCGTCGTCTGTGAGTGTGACGTGCTCGTCGTGGGCGGCGGGCCGGCCGGACAGGCCGCGGCTGTGGCGGCGGCCCGCGGCGGAGCCGACGTCGTTCTGCTGGAGCGGTACGGCTATCTCGGCGGATTGGCGTCGGGCGGAATGGTCCTCGTGCTCGACGACATGTGCACCGAGACGGAGGTCTCCGTCGGCGGGCTCGCATTGGAGATCATCGACCGGCTGCAGACTCACGGCGCCGTCGTCGCGCCCCCGATGGAGGACTGCTTCCGCAACGACGCCGAGACCCGCTCGCGCTGGGTGCGCTGGGGATTCGAGCACATCTACTCCAAGCAGAAGCCCAAGCCCATCGTCTACGCGGCGTCGTTCGATCCTGAAGGCTGGAAGCAGGTCTCCCAGGAGATGGCGCTGGAGGCCGGCGTGCACCTGCGTTTCCACTCGTGGTTCTCGCGCGCGATCGTAGAAGACGGCGCGGTGCAGGGCGTGATCCTCGAGACGAAGTCCGGACGCCAGGCCGTGCGGGGGCGGATCACGATCGACGCGACGGGAGACGGCGACGTCTTTGCCGCCGCGGGTGCGCCCGGCGTGCAGGGATCCTACATCATTACGGTGGTCCACCGGCTGGCCGGCGTGGATACGGATGCGGCGATGCGCTTCGAGCAAGCTGATCCCGCAGCGGCCCGGGCGGTCGACACGCAGGTGAAGCAGATCCTCGGGGGCTCGTGGGACCTCTGGTGGCTGCTCACGCCGCGCCCGGGAGTGATCTGGTGCAACTGCCCGCACATGCCGGGGCTCAACGGCCTCAGCGTCGAGGACATGACTCATGCAGAGATCGACGGCCGGCGTCGATTTATGAAAGTCCTCGAGTTCGTCCGGCAGCACTACCCGGGGTTTGAGCGTGCGTACATCCTGGACGCTGCCCCGCAACTCGGCGTCCGACAGACACGGCTGCTGACCGGCGAGTACGTTGTGACGAAGGAAGACGTCATCGAGGGCCGCCGCTTCTCCGACGTCATCGCCCGCGGTCGCGACTACTACACACCGTACCGCAGCCTGTTGCCGAAGGACATCGACGGGCTGCTCGTGGCCGGCCGGTGCTACTCGGCAACGTCCGAGGCGCAGCGCATCAGCCGCGAGATCCCGCCGGTCATGGTCATGGGCGAGGCGGCCGGGACCGCGGCGGTGCTCAGCCTTAGCGCGAACGTTCCGCCCCGGCGGGTGGACATCCCCACGCTGCAGCGGAAGCTCCTGGCGCAGGGCGTGAACCTCGGGGTCCTGGAAGCACCCGTCGAGGCCTCATGATGCGTTCGTGCGAAGTCGCACCGCCGGATGGCACCTCATGACGCGATTCTGCAAGGTCGAGCACGCCGGGCGAACTCTGATCGTTACCCTCGACCGTCCGGAGGTGCGCAATG